>DAOUPA010000060.1 GCA_030626405.1 Planctomicrobium sp. | reverse complement strand
TTCCTGAATGGCAAGCAGTACTTACTCATGGACCGAGACACGAAGTTCTGTAAATCGTTTCGAGATGTTCTCAGCAGTGCTGGGGTACAGAGTGTCAAACTTCCGCCACGAAGCCCGAACATGAATGCATTCATCGAACGATTCACGCGAAGTTTGAAATCAGAATGCCTGAATCGAATGATCTTCTTTGGTGAAGCATCAGTGCGAAGAGCCGTGAAGTCGTACCTGGAACACTACCATGCCGAACGGAATCACCAAGGACTTGGTAACAAACTGATTGAACCAAACGAAGCGGTGACAGTTGGGAAGATCGAGTGCTGTGATCGGCTTGGCGGAATGCTGAAGTATTATCACCGAGCGGCTTGAAAACTGACGTACAAAAAACTCTCAGAATGCTTCCGGAATTGTGATTCGGGATGGTCGTTAATTGCAACGATCGTTCATTAAGGCCGAGGATCTGCCCTTTCGTCGAAAACAAACCTTTGAAATCGAAGACTTTAAGTAGCGGTTCAATATTTTGACCCTACGCGATTGAATACAAATCAGTTCCGCAATATCGATCATTGTCCTATGCAGTAGGCCAAGTGGAACCTCACAGTTCTTGTATTGCTCTACTGGATCGTCGAAATACGTGCTCATGCTTCACTCCTGTCCGTTGTGCCTTCAATATTTTTTCTGGTGGAAACAACCAATCGTGAACGTGATTGGTGACAGCTATGAGCCGTTCATTGTCGATATGCTCACGATAAACATCGTCGATAGAATCATCCACATGCCCCATGATGAGACGTATAGCTGGAAAGTCTCTTGTTGCATCCGCAATCGTTCGGAAGGTATGGCGAAGTGCATAGAACCCAACTCCCTCTTGGTGAATTGATCGATCCTTCAAGAGTTTTGCGAACTGGCTTGAGATTGCGTCGGAACTCCACGGATTCGAATATTTAGTCAGAAAAATCGGTCTACTTTCTCCTTCCAGAAGACTCGAACGGTTTTCGAGAACCGAACGAAGAACATAAACCGTCTCATCCCACAGCGGGCATCGACGATCAATTCCCGTTTTGGGTCGCGGGTAGTGAATCCAGCCCTCATCTAAATCAATCGCCGAAAGTGGAAGCGATCCACAGTCGTTGCTTCCGAAACCACAATTGATACCAAGCAAGATCATGGCTCTTAACTTTGGCGATGCGTGGACAAGTGCCGCTTGGATTTCCTCAGCATTGAAAACCATTCGCTTTCCGTTGGTCGCTTTGTGCTTCCGAACGATTCGGCGTGATGGCTTCGTGAATTCCGTACCGAAACGAACAGGTCGGTCAACGAGGTGGTTCTCATAGGCATACTTAAAAATCGTCCGAACTCTCTGGATCTCGTTACCAAGTCGAACCGGCCCCAAGTCTTGGAAATATCAGCCCGCAGGATTGCAAAGTCATCTGGGGACAGATCGTTCACCAAGTGATCCTTACCGAGCACCTTCGCTAAACGTTCTGCGGTTGCTCGGTACTCTTTGAATGTTATTTTCGAAATGCGACCTTCGCTCAACTGCCGGTTTTTGGAAGTAAGAAATCGATTGCACATATCCTTAACTATCAGCTCACTTGATTCCGACTGCTTGACAACTTCACCATTCACCAGCTTTGCTTTGGGAACTTTGCCTGCATGAAGGTCGTCGGCCTGCGCTTTGTAAAGAGCTAACGCCTCCTGCCACCCGTCGCCCGGAACGCGGACCAATTTTCCTTTTTCGATTTTTCCCCACCTACCGAAGTAATGAATCTTGCCCTTGATCTTCTTTTGCCATTGACCGCGAGGGTGCGGTGAAAGCGGGAAATCGGTGTATGGTTTTTTTGGCTTGGCGATTTTGCGGGAGCGTGTGGATCGAGTAGACTTCACCATTGCGGCACCTCATCGGTCAAAGGGTTTGGTGTCGTGGCACTCATCGGGGTCACTAGCCCCGTTGAGTGCACTTTCGAACTACCGGTAGTGCAACACAAATCAACAACCACTAAGACAAACCCGTAACCACTTAACACTAAACACTTTGCCCTCGTAGCTCAGTTGGATAGAGCGTTGGTTTCCTAAACCAGAGGTCGTGGGTTCGAATCCCGCCGGGGGTATTTTAAATACCGCATTCTTAATGCGGTATTTCCTAAACTGACTGTTAGGGAAGATGGGGAGAGAATGGCTAGTGTTAGCCTATGTGTTACCAAGATTTGCAACGTGGTTGTTTTTGCCTCGATGTGAAAACGAGCCATATCGAATTGAATCAATCTGCGGATTCCATGGTGACATTTTCCTTCTTTCATCGCCAGTGGATAGGATGATCAGCGATGTACGCCACCTTAAAGAACTTGCCAGTTCCGTGAATTCTTGGCGCGAATCATCGAGGTGATCGTAAGAGACGACAAAAGCCTAAGAGGAAAAGCCGTTGCATTCACATGAAATTGTACTTGGAGCTAAGACCGTCGTTGATATTGCTGGTCATTTTGATCAGTTAAAAAAACAAGCGAGAACACTATCCGTGGCGGAGGTAGCAACAACTCGAGGACATTTCACGCCGACTGAAGATGAGGAAGTGAAGCACCTTCTCGTTTCCTATTGGCAAAGCCGAAATGCACTCATCGAGTTAGTCCGTTCACATCAAAAAAACCTCTCTACTGCCACGGAAAATCAGCACGCGACATTCCTTGTCGCCTATGCCGGGGCGTTGGTCTTAATCGATGCTGCCCGGTTTCTGCGGGACGAATTTCATAATAACTCGCTCGTTCGCAGCAAACTGAATGAACCGGATCCACACTTTGGAATCATTCCGAACACATACGAGAGAATTCAAAAATCGTTGACCAAACCGATACACGCCTGGCGATTGTATCACGCTGCGAAATATCTCAACTCGAATTGGAACGAAATTAATCAACTGACAAATGACACAATGGCGCCCGTTCTGGTTCTCGTCACGAAACTGCAAAATCGACTGAACATTTCCGTTCAGCGTTATTCACTGGCACGCGTTCGAGTTCGGACACGCGAACTTGATAACAAGGTTGGGCAGGGTCTCTTTCGACAAGCTCTCTACGGCTTGCAGAAAGCGGTCTCGTCACTGATGGCCGAAATGTTTGTTCGATTCGATCACACACCAACCCTGCGCACGGATGTTGCTGCCGAATTAAAAAACCACTTACAGCCGGGGGACGTCCTGATCACGCGGAAGGAGTTCGCGGTGACGAATTACTTTCTTCCAGGTTACTGGCCGCACGCCGCGCTCTACCTTGGATCGTCAGATCATCTGCGAGCTCTGGGAATTGCGGATCATCAGAACGTACGATCCCGCTGGCAAAGAATCCTGGAGTGCGACAAGAGCGAGAACCTGCGTGTGCTGGAAGCCATGAAGGATGGTGTACACATTCGCTCTCTGCAATCTTCGTTCGGAGTTGATGCGATCACAGTCCTTAGACCTCAAATCGACCAACGGTCCGTCGCAGAAGCCTTAAGCCGAGGCTTGTTCCATGAAGGGAAACCGTACGACTTTGACTTTGACTTCAACCGATCTGACCGTCTCGTCTGTACGGAAGTGATCTATCGCAGTTACGAAAAGGTCGAAGGAATCGAATTCGAACTGACCAAACGGGCAGGTCGCTGGACGCTTGCGGCAGAAGATCTGATTCGAATGGCCCTAGCAGGCAAACACTTCGAACCATACGCGGTGTTTTCACCAGCTCACCATCAACACCTGGCATTTGGTCCCGAAGCCGACCGTATTCTGAGAACCACATTACAGTTCGACGACATTGATAAGTCGCCATAGTTGCTTTTCAGCTGCCACAAACGTCGGTCCACATCTTCGATTCGAATCCGCGATTCAGTCCACCCAATTCGCAAGGCTATTGCCCGACACCCTGAGTCAGCCGGACGGGACCATCTTCGGTAATCGCAACTGTGTGTTCGAAATGGACGCTCCGTTTGCCATCTTTGGTGACGACTGTCCACTTGTCATTCAAGACGCGAATGTCAGGAACTCCTGCATTGAGCATCGGCTCAATCGCTAAAACCAACCCGGGCTGAAGTTCGAAATCTTCGTTCCTGAGAGCCTCCTTGGTGTAGTTGGGTACCTGTGGTGGCTCGTGCATTTCACGACCAATGCCGTGACCAACGAACTTTTCCACGAGAGAGAATTGGTGAGCCTTTGCGACCTTCATCATTCGTTTTGCGACAACAGACCATTTCTTCTGCTTCCCAACCGCTTCAATAGCGACATTGAGCGATTCTTCCCCCGCCTTCAGGAGTTTCTGAGTCAGTGCGTCAACCTCTCCAACGGGATACGTCCAGGCTGCGTCTCCACACCAGCCATTAATACGACAACCGGTATCGACACTCAGAATATCTCCAACCTGGAGGGGTTCGTCATTGGGAATGCCGTGAACGACTTGTTCGTTCAAACTCATGCATGTCACTGCTGGAAACGGAGTTTCTCCCGGGTAGCCTTTGAATAACGGTTCGGCTTGCTGCTCTTCAAAAAAACGCTCGACAGCGGCATCGATCTCTGCAGTGGTCACACCAGGCTCAATCATTTTACTCACGATTTGATGAGCCTGAGCGACGAGTTGCCCGGCTTCTTTCATCAGACCGATTTCACGTTTACTCTTGAGAATGATCAATTCCACACCTTTACGAAGCCTTGTGTGTCAATAAAAAAACCCGGCACTTTGCCGGGTTTAGAGTCTCTTAAAACCATAAGGCTCAAGCCTCGTCGGACTCAAGCATCCCTGGTTTGTTTCGCATTACGAGATGGCTGTCAATTTTCTGCACAAGGTCCAATGCGACTGAAACCACAATCAATAGACCGGTTCCACCGTAGAAACTGGCGACAAGAAACGAAATGTCCATTCCTCTCGCCACAAGGGTCGGAACGATTGCAATCAATGCTAAAAATCCTGCACCAACATATGTAATTCGAGTCATCACCTGATCGAGGTAACGCTCTGTATGTGCCCCGGGGCGATAGCCAGGAACGAAGCTTCCATAGTCCTTCAGGTTCTCAGCCATATCCTTCGGATTAAAGGTAATGCTAGTCCAGAAGTAACAGAAGAAGAAAATCAAACCAACATAAACAAGATTGTAAATCAAGCCACGACCACCACTGAACGTGCTGTTTGCAAGCGAGAGTAGCGAGCTATCCGGCATTGAACGACTCAGGTAGCCGAAAATGAACATCGGAAACATTAACAAGCTGGATGCGAAAATGATCGGCATCACACCTGCTTGATTGACTCGTAACGGAAGAGATTGTCGCTGACCACCGAGGACACGGCGACCCCGAACATGTTTTGCACTTTGAATTGGAATTCGACGTTGTGCCTGTGTGATTGCAATGACACCCAAAACGACTGCCACGAAGATCACCGCCAAGGGCAGCAATTTATCAATCCCTGCTTCGGTACCAAGACCAATTCCGCCCCCCCGGAAAGCAGGACGAAGCAACTCCATGCCAGCACTTGGCATCTGAGCTAGAATTCCAGCCATGATCAACAAACTGATACCGTTCCCGATCCCATATTCATCGATCTGCTCACCAATCCACATCAACAACAGCGTTCCGGCTGTCATTGTGATGGTCGCGACCATCGTGTAGAAAAGTCCGCTATATTCTTCCAGAACCAAGCCTTGTCCCATACCACCGCCGCTGAGCATACGTATCCAGAAGAAACTTTGCCCAAGGCAAATGACGACGGTTGCGTAACGCGTGTATTCGTTGATCTTTTTACGACCAGCTTCACCTTCTTTCTGCAACGCTTCGAGTGGCGGATAAACCTGACCAAGCAGTTGGAAGATAATCGATGCGGAAATATACGGCATAATGCCCAAGCCGAAAATTGTTGCATTTCCCATCTGGGATGCAGACAACAGCGCAACCGCTTGAAGCATTTGTCCCATACCTTGCTGAGACGCCATTTTCTTGAAAGTTTCAGCAAACTGAGACTGGTCAATGAATGGAAGTGGGATCGAGAATCCCATGCGATAGACAGCGAGGAGAATGAGGGTGACCAGCACCTTCTGACGAAGTTCAGGGATGGTGAAAACGGTACGCAGGCGAGACAGCATTAAACAACTTCCTTATCGTAAACCGTCCTGATTCACCATCCTGTTGTTATATGTGGTAAGAACAGGAGAATCTTTGAACAAAGGTCCCAATTATCAAGAGCAGAAAACAACCAATTTCGTATGTGAGGTTGAGCTACAGCCCTCAATATACTGAGGTAGTGAATTCCACCTCTATTCCGCAAGTCCAAAGCGAATATATCACGTTTTTCTTACGGTGACTTACCCGGAATCTCCATCCATGATTCGTACTAGCTACAAAGAGCTTAGCTCAAAACATCGATTTTTCCGCCAGCGGCTTCAATTTTATCCTGAGCTGATTTTGAGAACCGGTGAGCCTTCACTGTGAGCTTTGATGTCAATTCACCATCACCAAGAATTTTGATGAAGTCATACGATCCTTTGGCCAAGCCGATTCGTTTCAATGTCTCGGGGTTCACTTCAGAACCATTTTCGAAGTGTTTTTGCAATGTTCCCACATTGACAGCAACGACCTTCTTTGCGAATGCGTTGTTGTTGAAACCACGTTTTGCAACGAGGCGGAACAATGGCATTTGACCACCGGCAAAACCAATTCGCTTAGAGTGACCACTGCGGCTGCCAGCACCTTTATGACCGCGTCCACAGGTTTTCCCATGCCCAGAGCCAACGCCACGACCAACGCGTTTGCGATTTTTGTTCTTCTTGATTCCTGTATGGACATCGCTAATGATCATGACATCAATTCCAATGGCTTTTCAGCGCTCAGCTTAAATTCTTCAGCAAAGTCAGGGAGCAATTTCGAATGAATGCTACCTGTAATTTCAATCTTAAAATTAAATTTCAACGCCGCGGAGACGGGCAACGTCTTCACGAGTTCGAAGTTTCGAAAGTGCGTCAAAGGTCGCCTTGACCAAATTGACAGGATTGCTCGATCCGCGACTTTTGGTGAGGATGTCTTTAACACCCACGAGTTCAACAACAGCTCGAACTGTTTCACCAGCAATAATACCGGTACCCGGGGCAGCTGGCATCAATAAAATGCGAGAAGCACCGAACCGACCTTCAACTCGATGAGGGATTGTCGTTCCATCGAGCGAGACGGATTGCAAACGGCGATTTGCCTGCTTGGTTGCCTTCTCAACAGACGTTGGAACTTCCGTCCCTTTACCATAGCCAAATCCGACGCGCCCATTTTCGTCTCCAACGACGACGAGTGCAGAAAAGCTGAAACGACGTCCACCTTTCACAACACACGCACATCGACGAATCTGGACAACACGTTCCGGATTCTTAGTGCTATGACCTTGACCACTATTTTGCTGTGCCACGACGGCGACTCCTGACAAATCGAATCGGAATGACTGTTATACTTGATACTCTGACAGTCGAAACCGAGATTAATGAATTCAATTAAACTTTAATTCCTGCTTCACGAACTGCATTTGCAACAGCAGCGACACGCCCATGAAACTTGCGAGAACCACGGTCGAATGCGACTTCCTGAATGCCTGCTTTGATTGCACGTTCACCTAATGCTTTACCAATTTTTTGTGCGGCTTCAACATTTCCATGAGCCGAACCAACCCCACCCAATTCCTTCTCTAACGAACTCGCAGAGACAAGTGTCTGTCCCGTCTTGTCATCGATAATTTGGGCAGAGATGTTACGCTGGCTACGAAATACACTCAGTCTTAAACGGCCCGAGGCACGGACACGGTTTCTTACGTGATGTCGGCGTCGAACACGTTGCTCTGTGATTCGTTTTTGTAGTTTCATGACAGTATTCCGAGGGCTTCATTTCATGTGAGTCGAATCTAGTAGACTCACTGCTGAATGAATATGATTCTTAACAGCGAATTAAATTACAAATCGCCTAACTACCAAAAGCTTTACCAGCTTTACGACGCACTTGCTCACCCTCGTACCGAATCCCTTTTCCTTTGTAAGGTTCTGGAGGACGAACGCGTCGGATGTTTGCGGCAAACTGACCAGCAGCTTGTTTATCGGTGCTCTTTACGATTATGGATGTGGTCGAAGGGACTTCGCAGATAACATTGTCCGGCACTTGAAGTCGGACAGTATTGGCAAAGCCAACTTGAAGTGCCAACTCTTTTCCAGTCAAAACCGCCTGGTAGCCAACTCCCTGAATTTCCAGTTTACGAACAAATGGTTCCTGAACACCCAAAACCATATTCGCAATTAATGCACGAGTCAGTCCGTGCAGAGCACGGTTTTGAGGTTGATCGTTGGGACGATTTACCTGAACTTGACGAGCATCTGCATCCCACACCACTTCCATATTCGGGTGGAAATTAAAAGATAGCTCGCCATGTTTTCCTTTGACACGGACCGTTCCAGAATCGACGGTGACTTCCGCACCATCAGCAACCGGAATCGATTTATTTCCAATTCTCGACATGTCTCTTACCTGAATTTCAGAACAACTACCGTTCTGGATTGAGTTCTCAAAGGGAGGCTGGTCTACCAGACTTCACACAAGACTTCGCCGCCCACGTTTTTCTGTTTTGCTTCACGGTTACTCAGCACGCCCTGATTGGTGGACATTACACAAATTCCCATCCCATCCAAGACTTCTGGAAGATCAAGGCAGCCAACATAAATCCGTCGACCAGGCTTGCTCACACGAGTAATTTTTTGAATGACACGTTCGCCAGTTGGGCTGTATTTCAAATTGACTCTCAGAACCGATTGAGGTTCCAGTTCGACAATTTCGAAATCCCAAATATACCCTTCACGCTGAAGGACATTGGCAATACCAACCTTCAACTTAGATGTTGGGATATCAACATAAGGACGTTCAATTTGCAGCGCATTGCGAATACGCGTTAGCATATCAGCAATTGGATCAGTCATCATCGTTTTCGAATCCTCAGTTCTCGTCTGTATTCAACTGCCCAGCGATTACCAACTTGCTTTCTTCACACCTGGAACAACACCGTCCAGGCATAATTGTCGAAAACAGATTCGGCAAACTTTAAATTTCCGATAAACGGCCCGAGGACGTCCACACAGTGCACAACGATTCTCGATGCGTGAACTGAATTTCGGCTTTCTGTTAGCTTTCGCAATTTTTGATTTACTAGCCATGGTCTATTTCCTAACGCGACTTGCTGGGGTCCTTAAAAGGCATGCCAAACTCTTTCAGCAAGAGACGGGCTTCATCATCACTATCTGCGGTCGTGACGATCGCAATATTCATTCCCTGAATGTTTTTCACATTGTCTGCATCAACTTCAAGAAACACAACCTGTTCACTCAGCCCCAAACTGTAATTTCCACGACCATCAAAGGCCTTGTGGCTTACTCCCCGAAAGTCACGGACTCGTGGTAAAACGAGTGTAATCAGTCGGTCAAGAAACTCATACATTCGCTCTTTGCGAAGTGTCACCGCCCCACCAATCCGCATTCCTTCTCGGAGTTTGAACTGAGCGATTGACCGGCGTGCGCGACGAACTGAAGGTTTCTGACCAGTAATTTGAGTCAGATACCCAAGTGCCTCATCCAACGCCTTTTGATCTTGAACAGCCTGCCCAACACCCATGCTAACGACAATCTTTTCGATTTTCGGTAGACTATGCGCATTCGGCCGACCGAGCTCTTCGGCGAGCTTTGGAACGATCTCCGTCAGGTACTTCTCTTTCATTCGGGCCATTTGAACCCAACCTCAATTCTACAGTAACTTCGTTTTCCAGAAACAAACTATTTCTGATATCAATGTCTAGCTCTTCGCAAATTTTTCACGTGCTGGACTGACAACGCTGACTGTTGTCGAGCACTTCCGGCAGAAACGTTCTTTCTCACCGTTCTCATTGTATCGATAGCCAAGCTTGACACCTGCCTCACAAATTCCGCAAAAGAATTTGATGTTCGAGCTTTGAATAGGCTTTTCCATCCGCAATCGTCCACCTTGTGGACTCTTCGGATGACCACGCTTGACGTGCTTGTATACAAGATTCACACCTTCGACAACGACTTTCTGGCCGTTGGCGAGGACTTGTTGAACCGGTCTAGGGGTGTTCGACTTATCGTCACCAGCGGTGACAATCACCAAATCTCCACGTTTGATTTTCATCGTTACACCACCTCACTTGCGAGGCTAATGATTTTCATAAATTTGCGATCTCGCAACTCGCGAGCCACAGCACCAAAAATACGAGTCCCTCGAGGACTACCATCTGGGTCGACAAGGACAACAGCATTACTGTCAAAACGAACGTAACTGCCATCGTCGCGTCGAGTGTTTTTCTTCACACGGACAATAACACCGCGAATCACTTTTCCCTTACGAAACGCATCAGGGGCTCCAGGAATCGATTTTTGAATACTCAAAACGATCACATCACCGAGCGTCGCCGTGCGACGTCGTGTCCCTCCCAAGACGCGGATACAACGAACAGCTTTCGCTCCCGTGTTATCTGCAACGTCCAGAACTGTTTGCATCTGGATCATAGTGGTATTCTTCCTTACCGCAAATCACGTTGCGGTCACTCTGTGTTATTACTCTGTATTCAATTGTGTTTAACGAAGGCAATTGATGCACATTGAAAATATTGAGTCTTATTTATTCATCGCCTGGAGCATCTTCACTGCTCGCTTCAGAACTTGCCGAAGATTGCTCTCCTACAGCTGCTTCATCGGAGGAGCCTTCGCCGAGTCGCTCTTCAATGACAGCGGCGTTCATTTCGACGCCATCATCCTGATCTTCTCGCTTCAACTTGCTGGCGACATCGGAAACACTCTTCACAATTCTAACAAGTTCCCAGCGCTTCGATTTTGACCGAGGTCGACACTCGGCGATTTCAACAGTGTCACCGATTTTTGAATCGTTGTTCTCGTCATGAACGTAACAGACTGTTCGGTCCCGAACGATCTTTTTGTATTTCGAGTGCTGATGCAATCGCTCCACGTCGACGCGGCGCGTCTTCGAGTTACGGTCACTTGTCACAACACCAACCAACGTTGTACGCATGTCAACTGTGCTCTTACAGGCTAATGAATTCAAAAATTACTCAACACCCGCCAACCGGCGTTCGTGTTGAAGAGTTTTAATGCGTGCGATTGTTCGACGAAGTTTTGTCAGATTGCTTGGTGCATCTAACTTCTCCGTTGACGCCTGAAATCGCAGGCGAAACAGTTCTTGCTGAGTTTGACTTAACTCAGCAGTCAGCTGCTCGTCATTCATCTCACGCAGTTCTTTGGCTTTCGACATGATTCTTGTCGCGTTGCGTTTCCTGAGACAGTGATATCAACGTTCATCGCCGATTGACACCGTCAACCAATCTCAAATACTAACCGATTTGTCGTTCAACAAGTCGGACTCGAACCGGAAGTTTATGAGCAACGCGATTGAAACAATCACGGGCTGCATCACGCGAACCTCCAGCAATTTCAAATAAAACCGTTCCGGGTTTGACAACTGCAACCCAGTGATCCGGCTCTCCTTTACCTTTACCCATACGAGTTTCAAGGGGGCGAGCTGTTACGGACTTGTCAGGGAAGATGCGAATGTACAACTTCCCACCAGTGCCGCGAATATACTGAGTTGCCGCAATTCTGCAGGCTTCGATAGTTCTAGCGGAGATATGACCACCTTGTGTGGACTGTAAACCGAACTCACCGAAAACGACTGTGTTTCCACGAGTCGCATTACCTTTTATGCGACCTCTTTGTCTTTTTCGAAACTTTACCCTTCTCGGCATAAGTGCCATCGGTCTTCTCCTCGTCCGCGTAATTGCCCAGGTCTACCCAGACCTTAACGCCAATCACACCTTGTGCTGTCTTTGCTTCAGTAAATCCATAATCAACGTGCCGTTGCAGCGTTGAAAGTGGAATCGAACCCCGGCTCGCTTTTTCTTTACGAGACATCTCTGCACCGCCAAGTCGTCCAGAGAGTTCAATCTTCACTCCCAGAACACCTGCTTCCATCACTTGATCAAGCGTACGCTTGATCGCTCGGCGGAAACTCCCGCGTTTTGACAATTGCTGAGCGATATCTTCGGCCACCAATTGAGCACAACGATAGGGATTGTTGATCTCAACAATTTTGACTTCCATGCGTCGACCGAATTTTTCTTCGAGACGAGCCTTCAGTCGATCAATCTCTTGACCCTTACGACCAATAATAATTCCTGGTCGAGCAGAGAAGAGATGTACAATCACCTGATCTCGTGTACGATCAATTTCAATTTTTTCAATCGCAGCTGATTTGTATTCAGCCTTAATGAAAAGACGAATCCCACGATCTTCAACCAAAAGATCGCCGAACTCTTTTTTCGTTGCGTACCATCGGCTACGCCAAGGCTCAACAATTCCAACTCGAAATCCACGTGGGTGAACTTTTTGTCCCATCTAACTGTCCTCTACCTTATTCCACTTCGGGTGCGTCAATGGCGACATGAATATGAGAGAACCGTCGACGAATCACAAACGCCATCCCTCGCGCTCTCGGCTGCATTCGCTTAAACATTGGTCCGCCATCGACATGACAATCGACAATCGGCAGATTATCAACATTCCGGGCACCGCGATCTTCCGCATTCGCAGCTGCACTCCTGAGAACCTTCTCAAGAAAACGAGCGCCACGATTCGGTTCGTACTTCAAGGCTTCAATACCTTGCTCGACAGTCAACCCCTGGATCATTTTCGCAAAGGGGCGCACCTTCGTTGCGGAAATTCTCGCATGACGATGACTCGCCTTAACCAATGCCATAATCTCAACTCCAGTCAACCGAGTCGAACCAACCAGTTCGACGCAACCTTTATCTGTTTCCTCTTGCACCATGACCACGAAAAGTTCGTGTTGGTGAAAATTCGCCGAGCTTATGCCCAACCATATCTTCCGTCACATAGACCGAAATATGCTGGCGACCGTTATGTACTAAAAAAGTGTGACCAATAAACTCTGGTGAGATCGTCGAACGTCTCGCCCACGTTTTAATGGCGTCCTTACGTCCGTTCTCGTCAAGTTTTGCGATCTTCTTCAGGAGCTTTTCATCAACGTAAGGCCCCTTCTTCAATGACCGACTCATACGACTACCTTTTTCTTCGAAGCGAAACTTCGCTCAAACTTGCCGGAGTCCAGAACTCTGGAAACAAGCATTGTATTCTGTTTACGTCTTTTTCAAACCATAGCGACGCGAACGTCGACGACGAATAATTGCCTTTGATGATGGCTTCTTCTTCTTGCGAGTATTGCCACCTTTCGCCAGCTTTCCGGTTGGACTACACGGATGTCGTCCACCAGAGTTTCGACCTTCACCACCACCCATCGGATGAGCGACCGGGTTCATGACTGTTCCACGAACGTGAGGGCGACGCCCTTTCCATCTCGTACGACCAGCTTTACCCAAAATCACTTTTGAATGATCCGAGTTACCAACGACTCCAATTGTCGCACGGCAATCGGCAGGCAGGCGTCGAACTTCCCCCGAAGGCAAAGTAACCTGTGCCCAGCCTTTTTCACTTGCGTTCAGAACGGCGTAATTTCCCGCACTGCGAACGAGTTGCCCACCACGACCGGGTTGCATCTCGATGTTATGAATCTCTGTTCCTTGTGGAATTTTCGACATCGGCAAACAGTTCCCAACCGTTGGCTCAGCATCAACTCCACTGACAACCGTATCGCCTGCCGCCAGACCATTAGGTGCCAAAATGTAACACTTCGCTGCCTTCCCCGACTTCGGGCACTCAAACTCGAGCAACGCGATACGTGCCGAACGATTCGGATCGTATTCAATGTGCGTCACCTTCATTTCCACGCCATCAATCTGTCGCTTAAAATCGATAACGCGATAGATCTTCCGGTGTCCGCCACCTCGGTGACGAACCGTAATCTTCCCATGATGATTTCGACCACCTGTGCGGGTGATGCGAACCGTCAGGTTTTTTTCGGGTCGTTTCTTACGATCCGTAATCTCAGCGAAGTCGCTGACGGATGCTCCGCGACGCCCTGGCGTGATCGGCTTGTAGTAACGAATTCCCATCGGAATAATCCCGAAATTTCTCAGTTCTTAAATTCTTAGCAGTAACCGCCAATCCCGGCAGCAACCAAAACAACTCTCACGCCAACCCACTATCAGAAGAAGGAAATTCGATCTTCCTCGTGAAGCTGAACAACAGCCTTTTTCCAATCCGGTGTATGACCCTTTGCCAACCGGCTACTACGGGGCTTCCCCTTGCGATTCTGCGTTCGAACCGCAACAACACGAACACTCCACAACTCTTCAACCGCTTTGCGAATGTCCGCCTTCGTCGCCATCTTATTCACTTCAAACGCATACGCGTTGTACTTCTCCGACTGATGAACACCCTTCTCTGTCACGAGAGGACGAAGCACCACCTGATGTGATTCCAATTCAATTCCAGCCACAATTCACTCCAATTCACTCAGCAGTACACTTCACAACACGGCTTATCACTACGCAACCTAAACTAACTGGCGGCAGCAGCAGGCTCCTCACTCGAAGCAAGCTTACCTTCACGGGCTAGATCAATCGCCTCTTTCGTGATCAACAAATGCCTCTGATGCAAAAGCGAGTAGGCGTTTAATTCTTTCAGCGGAGCAACCCAAAGGTTCGGGATATTCCTCGCGGAACGCCACAAGTTGACATCATGATCAGGAATCACAAGAAGCACTGATGCACCTCCAACCCCGATCGCATTCAGCATCTGAGAAATCACTTTTGTCTTCGACTCAGTCACCGAAAGTTCATTCAGAACAATCGCCTCCCCATCCTGAAACTTACTCAACATTGCCATACGAGTCGCGACTCGAATCGCCTTCTTTGGCAAGCGATAAGAAAAATCGCGAGGACGCTTCGCAAAGGCATGACCACCACCAACACGCACAGGAGACATTCTCGTGCCCATACGAGCATTACCAGTCCCCTTCTGACGAAACATCTTCTTCTTACGACCTGCAACTTCGCCGCGAGTCTTCGTCTTAAACGTCCCCTGCCGCTTATTCGCCTCGTACATCACGACAACGTCGTGCAGCAACTGCTTACTGATCCGATCAGCAAGCTCGCCACCATCAAACTCGTACACACCAACATCGCCACCAGCCAGGTCACGAATCGGAGCGGAAATTTTTGTATCGTCTGCCATTTGAATCAACCTACTTCGCTGCCCGAACCATCACGTAACCGCCATTCGGTCCCGGAACGGAACCTTCCACGAGCAGTATATTATTCTCTGCGTCAACCCGAACGACATTCAGGCTTCGCACTGTAATCCGCTTATTCCCATACTGCCCAGCCATTTTCCGACCCTTCCAGACGCGACCAGGATCGGTCGCCTGACCAATACTCCCCGCCTTACGATGACACTTCTTCACACCGTGCGAGGCCTTCATCCCATGAAAGTTGTGTCGCTTCATCACACCAGCAGTACCACGACCCTTGCTGGTCGCAATCACATCAACTGTTTTCACTTCAGCAAGAACATCAGCAGTCAACTCCTGGCCAACCTCGTAACCTCGCCCTTCACCATCAATGCGAAACTCACGCACAAAACGCTTTGCTTCACAACCAGCCTTCACTGAAGCCTCAACTCCCGCCTCAGTCAACCGCTGCTGCCGCTTACTCTTCAACTGAGCCACATGACCGCGCTCCGCACGATTCGCTCGACTCCGCTTCCGCTGACTCTCATCACGCCCTTTGTCTTTTGCACTCAGCTTATCATCAAAGCCAAGCTGTACACCCTCGTAGCCATCACGATCCTGAGTCTTCAACTGCAGAACTGTACATGGACCAGCTTCAATGACAGTCACCGACACGACGATTCCATTCTCGTCATAGACCTGCGTCATTCCAACTTTTCTACCCAAGAGCCCCAAAGGCATGGCTCAACCTCTCAAATACACCGTGGCATTCCGCCACTTATTTTCTTACCGGAAACAACCCAAGGCTGCCACCAACAATCAACGCAAAAAAAGGACGCAGCGTCCTACAACTCAAAGACGACACCAGAGCAGCAACACTCAGCGTCTCACAACCACACAAAATCAGGCTGTTGCCTTAATCTTAATATCCACACCAGCAGGCAACGAGAGCTTATTCAAAGCATCAATCGTCTTCCCTGTCGGCTGAACAATATCTATCACCCGCTTATGCGTCCGAATCTCAAACTGCTCGCGAGATTTCTTATTCACATGCGGACTTTTCAACACTGTATACCGCTCAATCCGAGTCGGCAGCGGAATCGGCCCATGCACAATCGCACCGGTTCGTTTTGCCGTATCGACAATATCTGACGCTGATTGATCAAGAACAGAATGATCAAACGCTTCCATTCGAATCCGAATACGCTCGTTAGCTGCCACCGCAGTTTTCCTCTAACACAAATCAAACCGGGAATTCCAACTAAAAGGACACTTAACAAGCACCTCCAGCTCTCCCGTTAAATTCGCATCTCAAACAGCGACCTAACAGGCGTCACTCACGACACTTACACGCTATAAACCGTGTGTTGCCACGAGTGGGAAGCGAGGGATGTTACTGGTGCGGTTCAGGTTTGTCAACGATCAGTCAACTCTCTTCTCACCAGTTTTTAATTGAGAATCCTCGGTCAAGCCACAATTTCATCAACAACACGACCGTGAACGTCTGTCAAACGGAAATCACGGCCAGCGTAGCGATAGGTTAAACGCTTATGGTCCAGCCCCATGAGATGCAAAATTGTGGCATGCAAATCGTGGAGATGAGTGCGTCCTTCGACGGCATTGTAGCCGAGTTCGTCCGTTGCCCCATACTGAAACCCACCTTTGACTCCCCCACCTGCAAGCCACATTGTGTAGCCATTTGCGTTATGATCCCGACCATCAAGGTCTTTTTTCGCAGTGTCCGGTGTTCGCCCAAACTCTCCACCCCACACAACCAGCGTATCGTCAAGAAGGCCTCGCTCCTTCAAATCAGACAGCAGCGCCCCAATTGGCTGGTCGGTTGCAGCTGCACGCGCTTCGTGACCTTTCACGAGTTGACTGTGCTGATCCCAAAATTCATCACAAACTTCGACGCAGCGCACCCCAGATTCGATCATTCGGCGAGCCAATAAGCACTGGCGACCAAAATTATCGCTCGCCTTCTTACCTCCGATTCCGTACCGATCGAGTGTTGCTTGAGTTTCGCCTTTCAGGCCAAAAACTGTCGGAACTTCCGTCTGCATTCGAAACGCCAGCTCGAACGATTCGATCACTCCATCCACCTGAGAATCCTGCGGATCACTCTTTGCCAGCGACTTGTTCATCGACTGGATCAAGTCCAACTGCCTGCGTTGTAAGTCCGAAGTAAGTCGCGGGTTACGGATATTACCGATCTGGGCATCCTTGATGTTCGTTTTAATATCGCCGATAGCCGTCCCTTGATACACGGCGGGCAAAAACGCAGAGCCGTAGTTTTTGGCCCCACCATTAATCAACGGGGGGCAGAGACTCACAAACCCTGGTAAATTCTGATTCTCGGTTCCAAGACCATACAAAATCCAAGACCCCATGGACGGACGAGTGAAGGCAAAACTGCCGGTGTGCAGTTGCAACATCGCAGGCGTGTGATTCGAAATATCCGTGTGCATCCCAGACAAAACACACAAATCATCTGCATGTTGAGCCTGATGAGGAAATAACTCCGACACCCACAGCCCCGACTCACCGCGCCGTTTCCACTCCCAATGTGAAGGGGTCAGCTTCCGCGACTTGGCCTTTGCAGGTTTTCCAGCCTGCTTATCAAGCTCCGGCTTACGCTCAAACGTCTCCATCGCTGCTGGACCGCCACGCATGTGCAGGAAAATCATCTGCTTCGCACGTGCAGGATAGTGCGGCTGCTGTGGCATGAGTGGACTCTGAGAAGCAGCACGTGCCGTCTGCTCCTGGCACAACCCGGCAAAGGCGAGATAGCCGATCCCACACGAAGCGGACTTGAGCATTTGCCGACGCGGTAAAATTTGATTCATCGAATCCATGTCTTTAATCCTCAATCTTGTTTTATTTCGCTTCCCAATCAAGAAAACGCTCTCAGACTGCTCAATCGAGATACCTAAACTCCGCCGAAGCCATCACAGCTTGACAAAGCGTTGCCCAGGCAAGTTTTTCTCGCTTATCTGCCGCCTCTTGAGACATCCCCAAGCCTGCACGACAATCACCGAGATACGCTTCGGCGAGAGCGATTTCATTCGCTTTCGGCATCCGACTCAATGCCCGCAGATACATCAATTCAACTCGATCACTGTCCGAGCCTGACGACTTAATCAACAACTCCGACAGTTTTTCACTTTGCTCAATCACAAAAGGACTGTTCATCAAAAAGAGCGATTGAGAAGGAACATTCGTTGTCATTCGAGTTCCCGAAGGATTCGATGGCTCCGGAAAGTCGAACACTTTCAAAAACTCCGGAACCAAGCCACGAATGATGGGAAGGTAGACGCTTCGGTACGGATACGGCTTGTCGAGCAGTTTGGCGTTGATATTACGGCCGACTTCACCTTCTCCTATTTGAGTCACTATTGACGCACGTGGACGCTCCAGGTTTAGCTCGCCACCCGCCTGAAGCATTGCGTCTCTGAGTGCTTCCGCCTCAAGGCGTCGCCTTTGCCGCCGCCAGTAGAACTGATTCTCAGCATCTTTTTCGAGGTTTGTTCCATCCGGCAGCGAAGAGAGTTTGTACGCTCGCGACAGGACAATCTCGCGAATGATCGCTTTCCGTGACCAACCAAGCTCACGGACGAAGCGATGCGCCAAATGGTCCAGCAACTCAGAATGAGACGCAGGCTGCGAGGTTGTTCCGAAGTTATCAACTTGCTCGACTAGTCCTTTCCCGAAAAGGTGCATCCAAATCCGGTTGACGGCCACTCGTGGCGTGAGTGGTTGACTCGGATCAACAAGCCAGACAGCAAGTTCTTTCCTACCACTGACTTTGCCTGATATCTTGCTTCCTTCACTTTCAAGCTTCACGACCGAAAGAAATCCTCTCGAGACGACATCCCCGGTCTTTTTCTGTTCACCTCGGATATGAATCGGAGAATCGGCGATCTTCTTGCCTTCACGAACACCGACAGCCCAATCAACACTCGGCTTTTCCTGAGTTTTCATCTCTTTGAGTTGCCCTGTCAAATTCTTTTGCTCTTGCTGAGAAGTTCGAAAGGCAGCAATTTTTTCTTGCAACTTCACTTGCTCATCGCTGATCTTTTCTTCTCCCTGCTCTTCTTCGAGAAGAGCCAGGAGAGCCTGCTCTTGCTGTTTCCAGTCTTTAGGAAGTGCCTTCAATCTCTTCTGGACTTCTTTGGCGAGCACTCCTTTTTTCTTAACGAGCTTCGCAAGCTCTTTCTCGACGGAGATGTACTTCTTCGCCTCCTCAAGAGAAGCTTCATTCCCCAACGGCAGGTACACCTTCAGTTCACTGCCAAGATCTTTCGGCCGGTTCGTCGAACCGCCATAGAGAGTCTGTGTACTTTTGAAAATCCCTGCCATGGCGTAGTAATCGGCGGTCGGAATCGGATCGAACTTGTGATCGTGGCAACGGGCGCAACTGATCGTCATCCCTAAAACTGCCTTTCCGATGACGTCAATCTGGTCGTCGACGACATCCAATACGATATTTCCACCGTTGAGACTCTTCGAGCCAATCGCGAGGAACCCGGTCGCGACCTGTAATCGATCACGCTCCGCTTGATCGTCCGCATCCAGCAAATCTCCTGCGACCTGCTCGGTTATGAACCTGTCGTAGGGAATATCCTCATTCATGGCGTCGATGACATAGTCACGGTACCGCCATGCATACGGCATCAAAACGTCTCGACTACTCCCGGCAGATTCTGCATAGCGAGCGATATCGAACCAATGCCTGGCCCATCTCTCACCAAATTGTGGCGACTTCAGGAGCTTGTCAACGTATTTCTGATACGCTGCCTCCGATGGATCTTTCAGAAACGCCCGCACATCTTCCAGAGAAGGAGGGAGGCCAGTCAAATCGAACGAAACTCGCCTCAAGAGAGCCTCAGGTGAAGCATCCTGAACTGGTCGAACACCAACTTCTTCCATTTTCGAGAGTAAAAACCGGTCAACTCCCGATTGTGGCCAGTTTTCTTGCTTCACACTGGGCAGAGCTGGGCTTTGAATCGGCTGAAGTGACCAAAGATCCACTCCTGAGAGTTTGCCTTCAGCATCCTTTCCAGAAGGAGCTTCCATCGCCCCAGAACGAGGGTCCGGTGCTCCCATCTTCACCCAACGTTTGAAATCCCGGATGACACTGTCTGAAAGACGTTCATCAGGAGGCATTTCGAGATCGTCGCGGTACTCAATTGCCGCGATCAACAAGCTGTCACCAAGATTCTTCGGGACAATCGCCGGCCCAGTTTCGCCACCTTGAAGCAGCCCTGCCCGCAAATCGACCCGCAAATCGCCTTCCATCTCGTCTGCGGAATGGCACTCATAGCAACTCTCGACAAGCACCGGTCGGATTTTCTTCTCGAAAAAGTTGAGTTGCTGCGGTGTGAATGCTTTTTCGGCGGCATTCGAGTCCAACAACATCACAAGAGAGAGAGCAACAATCGCGCATAATCGAGCGAGATGCTTCATAATGAATTCCGTGGATATCTGGGAGGCGGGACAGTCTGCACGGCTGAACCACCTCTTAGCCGCACTATTAAAGTGTACGCCAAATCTGCCTCACATCAACAGAACTCCCGCTGATCACATCGACGACTGATGATATTGCGTGAGTTTCCGCCAATTCTACTAGAATTCGGAGCAAAATGACCCTCGCCAACAGTTGCAGTCGAACCACTCCTTTGCCATACTGCTCCGCTCGAATTGAAGAAAGCCCTCAAGTAGAAAATACTTCCAGGTAGAAGATATGGCGACACCAACAAAAGCAGACATCCGCAAGATCCGCAAAAAGCGAGCACGCCTCAAGCGGAAGCTGACTTGCCGGTTCTGTCCAGATGGGCGAATTCCACGTCCTGTCTATGTCGATTACAAAGATGTGAAGACACTGAAGCAAATGGTCGACCGCGAAGGTCGCATCCTGCCGCGTCGCCGCACAGGAACCTCTGCGATCTATCAACGTGCCGTCCGCCGAGCCGTTCTGCGTGCTCGATTCATCGGACTCCTGCCGTATGTCGCCGACGATAATTAAGTCGCAGATGCAGCAGATCGCGAATCATTGGGGAGCAAACGCTCCCCTTTTTTTATGCCTGTAGATAAATAGATATTAGTTCAAAGTAAGGTGGGTGCAGCCTGATTCAAGGTGGGTTACGTACGCGAGTTGAATTGTGAACCACACCGCCACGGTGCTTTCATCCTGGACATGCGCAACCCACCAACTTTGGACCACGCGAACTTCACCCACCCTACTCTTCTGTTGTCAGGGATGCCTCGTTGTCAAAACGGATTGAAGCACGTCTTCGTGAAAACCTGAGCAATGTTCTCGCGAGAATTTCTTCTGCGTGTGAGCGAGTGAACCGTTCGCCAGACGAGATCAAACTCGTCGCCGTGACGAAATACACACCACTGGAGACCGTTCAGGCATTCGTCGAGATCGAGCAGGTAAGCCTCGGTGAAAATCGACCACAGCAACTCATTCAGCGCGCTCAAGAACTTCCAGAATCAGTTTCCTGGCACTTAATCGGACAACTGCAACGAAACAAAGTGCGAGCTGTTCTACCGTTTGTGGAGTTGATTCACTCCATTGATTCTCTCAAGTTGCTCGCTCACGTTGACCGTGTTGCCGG
>DAOUPA010000636.1 GCA_030626405.1 Planctomicrobium sp. | reverse complement strand
CAAGTAAAATCCCAATTTGCTGTTCCGCTTCATCCCGCGTATGACCATCGTTGAGCATGTTCTGTGCGATGAGATGTGAGCGGTTGTCGTCCAGAGCCAATTGCAACTGCGGGGCGTTCAACACCATCTGAGTATTCACGTTTTCGGCGGAGCCTGATTCGGAAGAAAGTCGCTCAGCTGAGGCAATCGACTTAGCAAGACCGGTTTCTGACGAAATCACAAGACGGCTACCGGAGAACGCGATTGTCGGAGAAAAGTTGAAGTTTATTTTTGCTTCTGAGTCAGTTTCTTCGCCTTCCAACGGAACAGGTGTCGCTGAGACGAAATCGCCTCCTTCGAACTTATCAAAACCGAGTTCAAACTGTGGTTGTCCATTCATCGCGCCAACGACGTTGAAGAATCCGATGAAGCTGTGAAAAATTCGTCGGAATTCGCGCGTTGTCGTTTTGGGGTCTTCCATCTCAGCAACAAGAGCAAAAGCCGGAATTTTGATCGCCGGAATCGGGTGATCTTTGGAGTAAGTCTGCCGCGCCGCGATGATTTGCATTTGCGGCGTGAGTGCTCCCAAAATGTCTTCGCCGAAATCTCTACCTGAGAAAAACGTTGAAAGATTGCTATCGGCCTGAGCAATCCCGTCGTTGACTTGTTCATTAAACAGATCGCCCGAACGTAACCACATCTCCGAGACGTTACGGTATGCAGTCAGTCCGAACAGCATGTCTGGAATCTGCTGAAGAGGAGCCGCCCGACCGGTGCCTTTCGGGCCGAAGAAATGTTCGCGAAGCTCTGGAACGGAATCGGGATCGTGCGGTAACTGCACATTCAATGACAGTCCGTTTCCTAGAGTGTCCAGTGAGGCAGAGACATGGGACGCGCCTGTTAACGTTTCCATTACGCCCCCGAAGAGAAGTTCTGCTGCCGGGTTATCGGACTTTCCGCTAAAGAACTGTTGAAGCTTTTCGTCTTCCGCCTGACGCAGTGGTTCCAGATTCAAAAACGCCCAGGCAATTGCGGAGTCGCCGACGTTCTGACGCACTTTTTGGAATTCTGTATTGCTCGCAAACGAATCTTCCCGTCCATCCAGGAGGGCATCAATAAGCTGTTTCCCTAACTCGGAATTGTTCCCGGCAATCAGCCAGTTCCCGTGCGTTAAGAATCCGCCTTTTTGTGCCGTGTACACTTCGACACCACGGTACTCTTTAATTTCGTACGGATCATCATTACCTTTGTTCTCCGCATCTTTCCTCGCAAATTCGACAATTTTGGTAACGACTTTGTTGAGGTTCTCTTCGTTCTCGCCTTTAAACAGAACCGCAAACCCTTCTGTGGCTGGATCGAAGGCAATTGTCACTCCACCTGCCGACAGGGCGGTCACCGCTTGCCGCCAGGTCATTCCCAACTGGGTCTCGACCATCCGTAACCCAAACATTCCCTGAAGGTACTGGGGCTGTTTCAAGAGTTCCTGATATGGCTCCAATTCTTGAAGTTGAGCGTAGTAAGGGTGTTCGAGGAGGGAACTGAGCGTTGCCGACGGGTCTTTGATTTCGGCATATAGAAGCGTTGAGGGAGGAAGTAACTCGGCTGCAGTATCAGCAGCTTCCAAGGGTGGCAGAAGCCCAAAGAGTAGCAATAATGGAAGTAAGAATTGGAAAGTATTCATATTGGATTCAAAACCACGTTAAAAGAATTACGGGGAAGACATGTGTGAACTTACAGGGACTACCCGGAGAATCTAAGCGAGGTGTCAAAAACTCGCGATGTTCTCCCTGTTCACGCTGGCAGGATCATGTGGGTTCCCGTCACCGTTTTCAGGAAGCTGGCTGTGCAGTCTTGATTCCCTCGGAGCCAAGCATAGACTCTGGGCTGTTAAAACTCGCATCATTGTCCCTGATCTTCCCACCTTATGTCCGAAATCCCAAATTCCGCTTCCGACAATCAGGCTAATCTTCCACCCGAAGACGCCCCCACGATCACTCTCCCGGACGATTTGCCGCCGGTGGAGCCGCCATCGGCGGGCATGATTATCCAGTTATTTCTGGTACCGGCCGTGATTGTGGCTGTCATTGTGGGGGTGTATGCACTGTTTGGTCAGTTGGCATCGCAGGAGCTCGATTGGCGACAACTGGTCACTGATGTCAAAAGCGAGAACCCGCACGTTCGTTGGCGAGGTGCTCTCGGTTTGGCGCAAATGCTCGATGCAGATGCCATGCGAGGGGAGAAGAGTCAGAACCTGGCTGCAAATTCAGAAATCGCCACGGCACTTGCCGACCTGTTCGGGGAGTACGTCGACCTCCACGAACTGTCCGAGGAAGAGCTCAAGAACCTTGAGTTCCTTTCAATTGCACTCGGTCGAATGAACGTTCAGGACGATATCGTCCCGATTTTCCGACGAGGAATCGACGAGAGTCGTGATCGAGACGTTCGGAAGCATTCACTAATTGGCCTATCAATGTTGGCTGGGAATGTTCGCCTTGCTGGTCACGAGATTGATCAACCTGAACTCATTGACGAGTTGATTGAAATTTCAAATGAGGGCGACCAACTCTTTCGGCATCAGGGAGCCTATGCCCTGGGGTTGTTCTGGTCCGAAAAGAGCCATTCGCGTCTGGTTGCTCTCACCGATGATCCGGACCTGATGACACGAGTCAACGCAGCCGTCGGTTTGGCGCGAAACGAATTACTAGAGGGAGTCGACGTCTTCTTCGACTTGTTGAAAGAAGGCGCCGAGGACTGGAAATTGGACCCGACAACCGTGACAACTCAGGAAGAGGAATCAGAATATTTCGAGCGCATGCTCATGTTGGTCAACAGTATGAAAGCACTCGACATGCTCAAGGCTCAACTCGATTCGAGTCAAAAGCAACAGTTGGTGAAGCTGCTCAACCAACTTCTGGAAAGCACGAAAGACATCCCTCTTAAATCGCAAGTTCTGGAATTACGAGAGTCATTGTAATTTCACTCACCGAGTGAAACACAAACCCCTGTAGTCACGCAGCAGCTGGATTTTTTTGCATGCGCTGCATGACAGTTTCTCTGGCAAGGCGGTGCCATTCGAGCCGCGAGATGGGTTTCCGATCAACCGTAAATTCAAGAACAGGAATCTCATGTTTCCCCCGAAGAAGAAACATCAGCGAGAGAGTGTCGAACAACCCCGTCTTATAAACGCGCGCCGTCAGTCTTCCAGGAAACCCATGCAACCGTTCCGTCCAAAGCTGATGTTCGCTTCCCTCTAAGCCAGCGACCGGAATCACCATGCATCCGCGCGGCTTCAGACATGAAAGAATATTCGCGATGGCAATCGTTGTTTCCGGTGTCACGTCGTCGTTTTCGAAGAGACTGATATCCCGAATGAGAATCCGATGAATAGAATGAACCGCCTGCGGGATAGAGCCTGTCGGAGAACCAACAGTGATTCCTTCTGGAAGATCCTCTGCTGCTTGATCAACGATCCCCTGGATAGCTCCACCACGGCGAGCCACTTCCGCAGTCCAGT
>DAOUPA010000032.1 GCA_030626405.1 Planctomicrobium sp. | reverse complement strand
CCGCCCTTTGAGGGACGACATGAAGAGTCGTCGACACTTTTCCGAGCAGCACGTCGTCACTTCCATAGACGGCGACACTTAGCGCGTGCATGCCGACATCGCTCTGTTTGGGAGTATAGGTCCAGCGCTTCTTTTCCGTTTCGCCCAATTTGCACGTCACCTTGAACCGAAACTTATCGGAAGTTTGAGAAAGAATGATGTTGTCGAAGTAGATGTTTGTTTCCAGTTCCGAAACTGCATAAATCGCTGGTGGAAGTGTCAGCTGCAGGTCCGGTTCCGCTCCGATGACGTCGACAGAATTGACCGTCAAGAAAAACAGAAATGTAAGTGTCGCGGCGAAACGCATTGGCATGCTGTAGTCCTGTTGAAAATGCGAAGACGAGTGATTCATCTAGCCTTCACAGCATAGCTGAGTCGTCACACGAGAGCGAATCTTACGGAGATGGCGGCGGCAATTTGATTCTCATTTCAAACATGGAACTCAAAATTCTCGGCGAATCTGTTCCTCTTGATAAATCACAAACCCTGCTTTCTGGTAAGTCGACAGAGCAATCGGGTGATCCAGTGTGCACGTATGTAGCCAGAATCTCTTCGGAGTCTCACCCCATACTTGATCAATCACCCATTGCAGAAACCACTTTCCCAGACCTTGACCGATAAACTCTGGCATGAGACCGAACTGAACCAATTCGATTTCATTTTCTTGACGTCGGTCAATTTCCGCGTAGCCTGCCGGAGTTCCATCGACATGTAGCACATACACTTTGGTCTGTGGATGCTGGACGATATCCCCAAGTTCAGAATCGGAAAGTTTTCTGCGATTGAGCCAGCGGTAGTCTTCCCCGACGGAATTGTAGAGAAAACGATAATACGGAACCGTCGGTTTTTTTGCATGAATTACAGTCAGCCCGTCCCGCGGTGCCGGAACGACATTTGTTGAAGTTGCGAGCATTTCAAGATAATAAACCGTAACATCGATAATTTCCACGAGCGACCTCTTTGGTTTGCTACGTCAAATCACATATTGTCACACGCTTGGACAGACATCACAACTTCTAGAGAGAGTAGATTCTCAACCAATTCTCCACGAATAGAGACATTCGAGCCCTGTTTGACTTTCCGCCCACGGCAAGCGAACCTTACTGAGAGTAAATCAATTAAACGAAAATGAAAGTGGATGATGACGGCGACAAAGATTGGGTTGATTGGTGCAGGGAAGATGGCGACCGCTCTGGCGAAAGGGTTGGTCGATTCCGGGTTTACTCAGGCGGAAAACATCCTTGCCAGTGATCGTTTCGAAGGTTCCCGAACTTCGTTTGAGCAGCAAACAGGCGGACGTACAACGGAGGAGAATCTGGCGGTGCTGAGGCACGCGGGGATCGTGATTCTGGCGGTCAAGCCGCAAGTGTTGCCGGAAGTCCTTGCGGAACTCTCTGGCGCGGCGACAGGAGAACACCTCTTTGTTTCCATCGCAGCCGGGGTGACGCTCTCTACGCTTCAAGAAGCAGTTCCAGCGAGCAGGCATGTTCGCGTGATGCCGAATACACCAGCGTTGGTCGGCGCTGGGGCAGCAGGGTTCGCGCTGGGAGAAAACGCGACTGATGAAGATGCCGCACTCGTGGGGCAAATGTTGAATACAGTTGGCATTGCAGTGCAGGTTTCTGAGAACCTACTGGATGTTGTCACAGGACTCTCTGGTAGTGGTCCGGCGTATGCGTTTGAAATGATCGAAGCGCTCAGCGATGGTGCCGTCCTGATGGGATTACCCAGAGCAACGGCGACACAACTCGCAGCGCAAACATTACTCGGTGCAGCGAAAATGGTTTTGGAGACAGGCGAACATCCTGGAACTCTCAAAGATGCTGTCACAAGTCCTGGCGGCACAACGATAGCAGGTCTTCATGAACTTGAAACCGGCGGACTGAGAGGAGTTCTCATGAACGCCGTTCAAGCCGCGACTGAAAAGTCAAAGCAATTAGGAGCGAGAAAATAACAATCGAAACTCACCAGTATTTAGTGCTTAGCATCGCGTCATCGCTTGCTGCTAAGCGATAAATTCTGAAAGCTGCGTTTCACAGATTGCAAATCAATGTTCAACGAATTCTTCACACTCCTGAAAGACTGGCATACCTGGGACACCAGCATGGTGATTGCTGGTGCACTCGCAGCGATGTCGTGCGCAGTGCCGGGCGTCTGGCTGGTGTTGCGACGACAAAGCATGATGGGCGACGCGCTCAGTCACACGGCTTTGCCAGGAGTTGTGATTGCAGTTCTGTTTGCAAGTTGGTTAACGAACACTTTCGATTGGATGCCTGAGCACTCGACAGCAGAGCCACTGCTATTGATGGGAGGAGCCGTCGTCATCGGTGTTCTCACCTCTGTGCTGACGGAATGGATACAGCGGCTTGGTCGTGTCGAAAGTAGCGCCGCGCTGGGAGTCGTGTTTACATCACTGTTTGCTTTGGGATTGCTGCTCATTCGACTCAAGGCGGATAACGTTCATCTCGATCCGGACTGCGTGTTGTTCGGGCAGTTGGAATTGATTGTCTGGGACGAGGTGACGCTCTTTGGGGTCGATATGCCGCGTGCGTATCTTGTGAATGGGGCGTCACTCATTTTTAACCTCACTTTGATGGCGGTGTTCTTCAAGGAACTTCGAATTGCTACGTTCGATCCCGACATGGCGACTGTTCAGGGAATCAATGCCAGACTTGTGAACTATTGCTTGATGGCAATGACTGCCATGAGTGTGGTGATGGCGTTCGAATCGGTCGGCAGCATTCTTGTCATCGGACTTCTCATCGTCCCAGCCGCGACAGCTATTTTGCTCACTGATCGCCTGGGAGTCATGGTTGCAATCAGTTTGCTGGTTGCAGGCATGAGTGCTCTGCTGGGGCACATGCTCGCAAAGACAGTGCCGGTGATGGTGTTTCAACGACTTGGTTTCGATCAAGTACAAGATGCCGGAACTTCTGGCATGATCGCCGTTGCTTGCGGTTTGCTGTTCGCGGCAGCTTTTATGCTCTCGCCTCGTCATGGTCTGATTGGCAAAGGACTCTCACGTTTGAAACTCCGTTTGCAAATTGCGGCGGACGATATTCTTTCCACACTATACCGCTTCGAAGAACAGCTCGGAGTCACCAAGATCAGCGTTCAGCAGACGGAACGGGAAACGAAGTGGATCATCCCGTTGGAGCGGTGGTTCGCGATGTTTCGTCTGGAACGAGGCGGTCTGGTCCTCGCCTCTGAGCAAAGTTTAACTCTGACAGATTTGGGTCGAACACGTGCAGCGGAGTTAGTCGGCAGTCATCGTTTGTGGGAAAGTTACATGCAGAAACATTTCGATCTCCCGGACGATCACCTGCACGAAACAGCTCACTACGTGGAGCACTTCCTTGATGAAGAGATGCGAGAGCAACTCAAGGATGAACTCGACTCACCAGATGTTGACCCTCACGGTCGTAAGATTCCCGGTGAGAGTTAGGCTTCCATTCTCGACAACACTCTCGAAGAACTTATTCACACTTGTTTCATAGAGAATGGAGAATAGGGGGTGGAGTTTGTTTTCCCTCCATTCCCCATTTCGTCACACCCAAACCCATCACTTGATTCCATGCCTTCTCTCCATCACACACCACGACATCGCTATCTGATTCGGTTTGATCCGAAACGCATTCCACATATGTTTGTGGACGTGCTGATCATCGGCACTGGAATCGCCGGTGTTCGTGCAGCATTGGAGATTGATCCGAAGCTGCGCGTGGTTATGGTGACCAAGGATCAGGTCTCGATGTCGAACAGTTCATGGGCACAGGGAGGCATTGCAGGCGTCCTCGATCCATCGGATGAGTTCAAGAATCATGCCGAAGATACAATCACTGCCGGGGCAGGGCTTTGTAATGAAAATGTGGTACGAACCGTGGTTGAAGCGGCACCACGTTGCATTCGCGAGTTGGCTTCCTACGGAGCTGAGTTCGACAAAATTGACGGAGAAATTGCACTCACAACCGAAGGTGGGCACAGCCATCCGCGAGTGGCCCATGCCTTGGGAGACGCCACAGGCAAAGAGGTAATGCGTGCTCTGATCGACACTGTTCGTGGTGTTGGCTGGACCGAAATCTGGGAGAAGACATTTACGACGGACTTGCTGACCCACGAAGGGGAATGTCGAGGCGCGCTCGTCTGGAATCCGCATCATGGCAAGACTTTTGTGTGGGCGAAGCAAACCATTCTCGCGACCGGCGGCGCTGGTCGACTTTATCGCGAGACCACAAACCCGGACATCGCCACTGCCGATGGTCATGCGTTTGCGTTCCGCGCTGGTGCTGAACTTCGTGACATGGAGATGATGCAGTTCCATCCGACGGTTTTATACATCGCCGGATCTTCGCGACATCTCATTTCAGAAGCCGTTCGGGGAGAAGGCGCCTTTCTGGTCGATATCACCGGCTACCGCTTCATGGGAGACTATGACGAACGTCTGGAACTTGCGCCGCGGGACATCGTCAGCCGGTCGATCACCGATCAAATGGAAAAGACGCGGAATCCGTGCGTCTATCTCGATCTCACTCATCTTGACCCGGCGATGATTGCTTCACGCTTTCCCAACATCAGCGAGTTATGCCGCGAGTTCGGACTTGATCTTGCGAAGGATCGTATCCCGGTGCGGCCTGGCGCCCATTACATGCTGGGAGGTGTGAGTGTTGACTTGGATGGGCGAACGACGTTGCCTGGTTTGTGGGCCGCCGGAGAGGCAACATCAACCGGTTTGCACGGCGCGAACCGATTAGCCTCGAACAGTTTACTAGAAGGATTGTACTACGGGATTCAAGCAGGGCGCGGAGCCTCTGAGGCTGCACTTTCGATCCCAGACAGTTTTGAAGCTCCTTCGATTACTTCACAATGGCCGGAGACCATTGACGACCACGAAGAACTCAATTTGACCGACCTGCAAAATTCACTCAATGCCATTATGTGGCGAAATGTCGGCATCCGCCGAGACGCAGAAGGTCTGGAGTCAGCAGCTTCTCAAGTCGATTTCTGGGACCGCTATGTTTCGCTGCGTGAGTTCCAATCAGTAGAAGGTTGGGAACTTCAGAACATGTTGCTGGTCGCCCGGCTGATGATCGAATCCGCCCAAGCCAGAACAGAAAGCCGCGGCGTTCACTTCCGCAGCGATTACCCGGAGCCGAATCCGACCTCTAGCGGGCATGTGACAATAGGTTTGAACGATGAGTGACGAGTCAACGTTAGCACCAGCAAAGCAACTCAGGCGTCACAAGATCGCGATTGTCATCTTGGCAGTGATGTTCGTGTTCAGCCTGCTTGCGATTCCAGTTGCGTTCGTGATCGGTGCTGTCCTCGGTACAAGCCAGGTCTACAATCAAACTGCATTGGGACAAGAAGTGCGAATGGTCGAGTTTTTCGCAGAGTACCCTGAGCGGTATGGCACATTGGAGGTGGAGCCAGCGTCAAGCGGATTTGCTTATCCATTTGGGAAAGTCCAAAGTCAGGACGATTACGATTTCCTGGACGAAAATCTACAACGAATGTTCGGCGACGAATTGGGAAAACTCATGATGAGTGGCGGCGTCAGCGTTGCGAAGAAACAGGTTCCGCAGGATCCGTTTCCTCATTAACGGTTTCTGCTTCTTGACTTTCACTATCCTCGTCTATCTCTTTCTCTTTTTTTAGTTGATCCGCCATTGGCAATTGATTGACATGCGTCAGGCCGAAGCTTTCGAGGAAGAGTTTCGTCGTGCCATACAGATAGGGACGACCGAGGGTGTCATCTTCACCAACCACACGTGCGAGGCCTTTTTCCATCAGTTGTTTGATCATCTCTGATGCCTGCACACCACGTATCGCTTCGACATCTGCACGCGTACAAGGTTGTCGGTAAGCGATGATCGAAAGCGTCTCCATCGCTGGTGCAGAGAGCTTCATGTACGCCTGACGATCATGGATTCGGTCGAGCCATTTTGAGAGGCTCGGAAGCGTGAGCAGTTTGAAGCCTGATGCAACGCTCTCGATTCGAAAGGCGGAATTCCCTTCGTCGTAGAGGTTGTTTAACATTTCGATCAGAGATTGAGCTTCCTTCGTGTCCGCGAGTGTTGCCATTTGAGTCAACTTGCGGAGTGAGAGCGCTCGATCGGCGACGAAGAGTGCTGCTTCCAGGCGAGCTAACTTCGGCGAACGTGCGAACTCCGATTCCCCGATGACTTTTACAGAACCACCAGAAGAATGAGAAAAACGCTGCCGCCAACGCCACCCATTGTCAGAACTGGAACGAACCCTCAATGCAGTTTGGCAATGAGTGCAAGATTGACCAAACTGCGTTGCAGGGTTGTTCAACATGAGAAGCGAAATCAGCGAGTGAAGGAGACGCCGGTGTACTTGTGACTCTCTTGGTATTGTTTCTGTAACCAACCATCAACTTGAGAGAGTACCTGATTCACGGCAACCAGTGGGTTATCCCCTTCGGCTTCAAAGCGATGAGTCACCTGTGGTGAATCACTCGGTTGGTAGAGACAGACAAACAGGAACATCCCTTCCTCTCCACCACGTTCAAGGTGATATTTTTTAATCCCTAATTCTGTGAGTCGTGCGGAGGCTTCTTGCCAGCTCAGCATTTGAGCGGAAGTTTCAGTGCCCGGTCGGACGGAACTGCTTTCATTGGCAAATGGATTTTGCATCCCATTCGCTGGTGTGTTTGCATGAGCCGCAGGTGGGGCATTCGTTTCTGTGTTGAAGCTGTGACGATTGTCGTTTGTGCTCGGAGGTTGATTCGGGACTTGTCGGGCGTTTGGAAACGGCTGCGATGGTGTTGAGTTGATACTCGGATTGTTGTTGAATGAATGTGAACCTAATTGTTCCGGTCGACTGATCGGAACGCTGGAATCGTTGCCGATACGTTGGTTGTCCCCGAATTGACTTCCAGTGAACTGCGGAGCGTCTTCATATTTGACTCTGGGCTGTTCAGTCCGGAACGAATTACCCCATTGATCAGTCTCGAAGGGATCGCGAATCACAACATCATCTTTGGGGGATGCACTGAGTGACGCGATCGGGGGGACACCGAAGATCGCCATCCAACCCACAGCGGTGACGGGAATAGAAAATAAAAAGGTCAGAATCGTGCTACCAATCTTGCCCATGTGCGGAACCTCCATGCGGTGCACGTGCTCTGCCATCCATCCCTGTCATCCGGCAGGACACTCCCGTTTTGGTATTTGTGCTGCGTTATCAATCGCAAAACACTGATGGAATGAAGGAGCAACGGGTCTGGCTCCTGCCGAGTGTGATCATTCACAATTCGTCGTTCCTGTCATCGAATCGGCAGAATATGCCAGTTGCCCAAATTGAGACAAGACCAATCTGTAGCGTTTTGTGTCGCAAACTGGGAAACAGTTCGATACGCTTCGATCTACAAATCTACATCTTTTGAATTGACACTGGAGAGAAACCTTGATGCGAAGTCGTAAACTCATGCTTGGGGCGTTGTTGTGCGCCACCGCTGTTACTGCCTACGGTTCATTTGCTCAGTCAGCTGATAGATTATTTAAGAACGGTCTTCTCGGTCAAAGAGAAAATCATGAATCTCGCCGACAAAATCGGCGCCGGGTTCAGCGAGTTGCGTTCTATCCGCAGGCAGCGGCTGTTCCACTGAACACCGCGCCACAAGGGTACAAAGCCTTGTTTAATGGGAAGGACACCACCGGCTGGCACGGAATGCCACACTTCAACCCGGATCAACTGGTCTCCCTGTCCGACGCGGACCGCGCAGCGAAACTCGAAGAGTGGAATGCGTCTGTCAAAGAACACTGGAGAGTTGAGGATGGCGCTGTCATCAACGATGGTCACGGAGCCTACCTGACGACCGATGCTTCATTCCGCGACTACGAGTTGCTCATCGAATACAAAACTGTCGCGAAAGCGGACAGCGGAATTTATCTGAAGAATACACCGCAGGTTCAAATCTGGGATCACACTGATGAAGCCAAGTTCAAGCTGGATGCGGACAAAGGTTCCGGTGGACTCTGGAACAACAGTAAAGGAGCGCCAGGAAAAAATCCTTCGAAACTCATGGACAAACCGTTCGGAGAGTGGAATAAATTCCGAATTCGCCAAATCGGCGCTCGCACCACCGTTTGGATGAACGGTGAAAAAATCGTTGACAATGCGATCATGGAGAACTACTGGGACAAGGACCGCGTTATTCCATTGCGTCCGACCGGAGAGATTCAGCTGCAAACGCACGGTGGCGAAATTCAATGGCGAAACATCTTCATAAAGGAATACACTCCAGCGGAGGCGTTGAGCATTCTCGTTGCGGAACGCGAAGATGGGTACCAGAGCATCTTCAACGGCAAAGACCTCACCGGTTGGGGCGGCCCAAAGGAAAACTATGAAGTGATTGACGGCAGCATTCGCTGCAAGAAAGGCAAAGGCGGAACTTTGCACACAGACAAAAAGTATGCAAACTTCAAAGTCAGTGTGCAGTTCAAAGTTCCTGCCGGTGGCAACAATGGTTTGGCGATTCGGTATCCAGGTAAAGGAAATGCGGCATTCGATGGGATGACCGAGTTGCAAGTTCTCGATTCAGAGCATGAAAAATATGCCAAGCTCGATGCCAGACAGTACCATGGTTCCGCTTACGGAATGGCTGCTGCCTACCGTGGTTATCTTCGTGATGCTGAAGAATGGAACTATCAGGAAGTGACCGTTGTTGGATCGACGATTGTTGTTGAACTCAACGGCAACATCATTCTGAACACCGATCTCAGCAAGATCACCGACTACATGCACAAGAATAAAGATCCGAAGGTCGATACCCACCCTGGGAAAAATCTCAAGGAAGGCTACTTCGGCTTTGCAGGTCACAACGACGCAGTGCAGTTCCGCGATATTCTGATCAAAGAACTCGATTAGGGTTCATCAGGTGTTTTTTGAGCGTCGAGGGAATGAAATAGATTCCCTTGACGCTCTTTTCATTCAGAGTGACGGGGCGCAGTCTCTATTCAGCGCGATTCTGAACACGAATTGCATGCGCTCTTGTCGCATCTCTCCCTGTTTGCCAGAATTCACGGAAATCGTGCGATTGTACGGTTCACGAGCGAGAGACCTATTTACTCGGTCTTGCCGACTCGAAACGGATTGAAGTTCACGTTGCAAAGGATGCACCCCGAATGCGAATTCGCGTACAGAGTTCCCTAATACTGCTGGCTTTTTCATTGGTCGTCGTCTTTTCTGGATGTCCATCGAAGCCAGACTATCCTGGTGGTAACGGTTCAAAAACAGGCTCGGACGAGGGACCGGACACGCTCCTCGAACCGTTCGATGTTCCTCTACTCAAAGATCTTGAAGCCAAGGTCGAATGGGAAGACCGCCCGGTTTACGACATCATGGAAAAGGTACGTGAACAGCAAGCTGCGGAGAAGCCGCTCGCGACAGTGGCAGAAGCACTGAAGCTGAAAAACACTTCTGACGTCGCCAATGATAAAATCCTAAGTGCGCTAGGACGATTGCCTGAATCGGATGCTGATGTCAATGACGACGCTGAAATCAATCGCTTGCTGCCAGCTGATGTGAAGTCGACAAACCCTGTCCTGGCAAGTTCGACTTACGAAACATGGATTAACGGCCTGACTGGCTTTGGGTTGTTCAGCTTCGACGACAAAATGGAACCATTCGCTCCGAGTGACGTTGTTGTTTCCTGGCAAACAAGCAAAGACAAACTTTACGACAAAGTCGTGATGCGAGACGACTTGGTTTGGTCAGATGGAAAGCCGATTACCGCTCACGATGTCGCGTTTTCGTTTCAGTTGATCATGAACCCGAAAGTTCCGATTCCAGCCGTCCGGACAGGAATGGAAACAATTCTCTGGATCGAAGCCTATGACGATCACACCTTGATTTACTTCCATAGAGATCCTCTTGCGACAAACGTCTGGAACTTGAACTTCCCTGTCATTCCAAAACATATCTACGAAGAGTCAGTCAATGACGACCCGACTCTTGCTGATTCTGACTATCACTTGAAGTATGAAGAAAACCCGGTTTGTGGTGGCCCATACAAATTTGTCAAACGCCTCAAAGGTCGCGAGATCGTCCTTCAGAGACGTGAGGACTGGTTCATGCACGACGGGAAAAAAGTTCGTCACAAACCAAATTTCAAAACTGTTCGGTTCCGAGTGATTGAAGATTCCAATACTGCACTTCTGGCTTTGAAGAGTGGACAGATTGAAGAAATGGAGTTCCAGCCGGAGCAATGGATTGATCAGACCACTGGTGATGATTTCTACAAGCTGAACACAAAAGCTCGCGGCGAACAGTGGGTCTATTACTACTTTGGCTGGAACATGGAGACTCCGTACTTCAAAGACGTGCGTGTTCGTCAAGCGATGTCCTATTGCGTGGATTACGATCACCTTCTCAATACGTTGTGCTACGGTCTCTATCCGCAATCCTCGAGCGAGTATCACAAGGACTCTTGGGCTGGCCCGAAAACACCGCGTACGCCGTACAAGCAAGACCTCGAAAAAGCAGAAGAACTACTCGAAGAAGCAGGTTGGGTCGACAACGATGGTGACGGAGTTCGTGAGAAGGAAATCAACGGAAAGAAGGTGAAGTTCGAGTTTTCTGTCATGTGTTCTAATCAACAACTGAGGATCGATATTTGTACGTCGCTCAAAGAAAGTCTTGATCGAATCGGGATTGTCTGCAACGTCCAACCGACAGAGTTCACGGTCATGCAGGAACGCGCACGCGAAGGAAAGTTCCAGGCTCAGTTTGCCGGTTGGGGAACGGGAGCCGATCCTTTCTCGACTGAAAATCTTTGGGGAACAGGTCAAGAACGAAACTACGTCAATTACTCGAACAAAGAAGTTGACGACCTGTTTGCCAAGGCCAAATTTGAACTCGAACGAGACAAAAGAGCGGAGTATTACCGCAAAATCGATGATATTCTCTGGGAAGCACAACCTTACACCTGGCTTTACTATCGATCTGCTTTTTACGGGTTCAACAAGAATCTGCGGGGTTACAGTTTCAGCCCTCGGGGACCTTACAGCTACAGCCCCGGATTCGATGCTATCTACACAGAACAATAAAGCGACTTGTGTTGGAATGCGTATTGAGATTTGAATGAGTCTGTGGAACTTGCGGAATGCTAACTTACATCGTGCGACGGATCGCCATCGGAGCGTTCACTTTGCTGTTGATCACATTTTTGATCTACGGTTTGATTCGCAGTATGCCTGGAACGCCTCTGACCGTGGACATGGCGGAACTTGATCCGTCCAAGCAGATGACGCCGGAACGGCTTGAAGAACTCGCTGCAGCGTACGGTCTCGACAAGCCCTGGCCGGAGGCATATCTCCTCTGGGTCGGCAACGTGATGAAAGGTGACCTCGGCCGATCATTCTCACGGAAAAAGCCAGTTGCTGAAATGATCGGGGAACGAATTGGTCCCACATTGTTACTTTCCGTTCCCTCATTAATGCTCACCTTTTTTCTCTCGATTCCAATCGGAATCTACTCAGCCGCTCGAAACGGAAAAAATGACGAACGTGTGGTGAGTACCGGATTGTATATGCTTTATTCATTTCCCAGCTTCGTCGCTGCGCTGTTTTTTCAGCTGTATCTTGCTGTTGAATATGAGATATTTCCGCTGTTCGGAATGGTCAGCGATCACTACGAAACGCTCTCGACATTTGAGAAAGTCAAAGACCTCGCCTGGCACGCCTTTTTGCCTGTGACCGTGTACACCTACGGAAGTCTCGCTTACTACTCACGATTTGTCAGAGCGAACCTTCAGGAAGTTTTGCGGCAGGATTATATTCGTACGGCTCGATCAAAAGGTCTTGGGCCAATCAAAGTTCTGTGGCATCATGCATTTCGAAACACACTGATTCCATTGGTCACACTCTTAGGGCTGACGCTTCCTTCGCTGCTCAGTGGATCTGTGATTATCGAACAAATTTTCACCTGGCCTGGAATGGGACGTCAGTTTTTCTTATCGATTCTCGAACGCGATTACCCCACCGTAATGGGGCTGACTCTCATGTTCGCCGTACTCACATTGGGAGCTCAATTGCTGGCAGATGTTCTGTACGCAGTTGTTGACCCTCGAATTCGTTTGGACAGCCAGTCATGAGTTCCGATCCAAACCATAATCTGGAATTTACGAAATTGAAAAAATCTCCGGGCTTCTGGAAGGAAGCCTGGGGCCAGTTTCGTCAACGAAAACTGGCAATGACGGCGTTGCTGTTCGTTTTCATTCTGGGATTGATCGCCTTTTTCTCGCCTGCCATTGTTGGCACGAAGCCTGTCATTGCGAAATACAAAGGGCACATTTATTTTCCAGCGATGGGATACTTCAGTCCCAGGTGGGAAGCAGTCTTCACCAAAGATAAATTTCGCAAGCGCTATCCCAAAGCACTTGCTGAGAAGGATCCGGAGAGTTGGGCAGTCTGGCCTCTTAATTTTAATGATCCAACTCGACGCGTCGAAGCAGACGAATGGCCGGGACGACCTGAAAACCCACAAGCAGGTGGACCGTCACCGTTAAATTTCTTTGGAACCGATACACGTGGGGTTGATGTCTTCGCGCAGATGGTTCACGGAACTCGTACAGCATTGCTGGTCGGGTTTGTGTCGATGGGAATTGCTGCGGCGCTCGGGATTACATTGGGAGCCTTGGCTGGTTTCTTCGGTGGCTGGGTGGATATGGTCATCAGCCGAATCATCGAGGTGGTCATGTGCATCCCGACTTTGGTGCTCATCCTGGCTCTGATCGCTGTACTCGAAAGCCCGAATATCTGGCAGATGATGGCAGTTATTGGAATTACCGGCTGGACGGGAATCGCGCGTCTGACGCGGGCAGAGTTTCTGAAGCTCAAGCAGATGGAATACGTAGCAGCGGCGCACGTTTTAGGCGTTCCATCTCTGAGGATTATGTATAAATACCTTCTCCCCAATGCACTTGCCCCGGTTCTTGTTCCGATCACATTTGGGATTGCTGCTGCGATTTTGATCGAATCGGGATTGAGTTATCTTGGCTTCGGGGCACCACCACCCAACCCAAGTTGGGGCAAGCTGTTACGACTTGGGCAGTCGAACTATCAAAACTGGTGGCTGATTCTTTTTCCGGGTTTGTCGATTTTTGTAACGGTTCTTGCCTACAATCTTATCGGAGAAGGTCTGCAAGAGGCGACGGACCCTCGGCTTCGCGAAGGTGGCAGCCGGGAGTAGCGTTTTCTCTCAGTGGACAATTGAGGTTGTGTTCGACCTGTTCCGATTTTTCCGATTGTACTGATTGAAAAAGAATCTTCGCACCAGGAGGTAAGTGGTGCTTTGTTTCAATCGACGCAATTGTAAATCATGTCGATGATCCAGATATTCTGGTCTTGGTAAAGTGTTGCTGTTGTTCCGTATGGTTGAAAACTGCGGGGAATGGTCAAACCTTACCACGGGCATCATATCAGTGGTCTCAATGGGGATTGAGATTCACTGTCGATTTTCGCCGGAACGTTCGCTCGAACATGTTTATCACTCCCTGTGAAATTGGGGAGTTGGGTTTGGCAGCTTCTACTCGAAGCTCAGACAGAAATGAAGTTCTGCAATGAATTCTAACACAAGCAAGCGACGTGTTGTCGTCACTGGGATTGGTGTCATTTCACCGATCGGGAGCAATCGAGAAACATTCCTGGAATCGCTGAAAACAAGCTCATCCGGGATTGATCAAATCGATTCTGAAACCCGTTACGTTGCCTATCATGGAATTGGAGGCGAAGTCAAAGATTTTGACGAAAAAACCTTGAGGAAGGTCTATTTTAAGGCCAAAGAACAAAAGAAAAGCATCAAAGTGATGTGCCGTGAAATCCAGATGGGTGCGGCGGCGGCGATGCTTGCACTGGATGATAGCAAGATCGATCTCGATACTGTTGATCATGCGAAATTTGGTATCAATTACGGTGCCAACCTCATGTTCTACCCACCACGCACACTCGCCGGTGCTTGCTTGGCATGCGTCTCTGAAGAGGGTGGAGAGTTCGATTCTACTCGATGGGGAGAAGATGGGCTCAACGCGATGGAGCCGCTTTGGATGCTCAAGTATCTCCCGAATATGCCAGCATGCCATATTGGAATTTTCACGGATGCGCGCGGACCCAATAATTCGGTCACACTTGACGAGGCGTCGACGTCGGTTGCTTTGACAGAAGCTCTCAATGTGATCGAGCGAGGTGCGGCAGATTTAATGATTGTCGGTGGAACTGGAACTCGACTTCATCCGACGAAAACTTTGCATACTCGGTTGTGGGATGAGCTTGGTTACGACGAGTCAGATCCTTCCGCAAGTTGCAAACCCTTCGACAAGAACCGCAACGGTCAAGTGGTTTCAGAAGGTTCAGGCTGCTTGATTTTAGAAGAAGAAGAACACGCGAAAGCTCGCGGTGCAAAAATTTACGCAACTCTGCTCGGAGGAGGATCTTCTTGTGTTGCCAGCGTCGATGGAATTGCAGACAACACGCTATCGGTGATCAACGCGGTTTCTGCGGCACTCAAGCGTTCTGGTCTTTCGGTCTCCGATCTGGGTCACATCAACGCTCACGGTCTGGGAACGGTGAGCGACGATGCCGCAGAAGCGAAGGCATATCACAAGCTGCTCGATGGGGCGGATGTGCCTGTGACGGCATTGAAGAGTTACTTCGGTAACGCTGGGGCTGGTACTGGGTTTTTGGAAATTGTCGGCTCGATTCTCTCTCTCAACGAGGGAAACATTCCACAAACCATCAGTTACTCCAGCCCGGATGATTCACTGGGGATCAATATCGTCTCTGAAGGACCTCAAGCAACGTCAAGCAAAGTTTTCGCGAGTGTGAATTTCACATCAATGGGTCAAGCCAGCGCGACGATTTTTGAGGCTGCTTAATGTGAGAGCATTTCACGAAACCCTTTGCCGCTCACTTGAAAAGTGCGCGCAACCAAGTCGGTGAATTTCGAGTACTCGAAATTCATTTGACGTGGGGGGCGAAGCGTGGCGGCGAAGGTTTCGTTCATCATCCCACAGTTCAGGCAAAGCGATCTGACTCGGCGTTGTCTTGAAACGCTTTTGGAGCATCATTCTACAGCATTGCAGGTGATTGTTGTCGACGATGGCAGCCCTAAGCGAGAGTTGCTCTCGCTTCAGCGGCAAGATTTCCAGAACGTTGAGATCGTTCGAATTCCGTCAAATCGCGGTGTCACGTACGCCTGGAATCGTGGGGCAGAGTTTGCGACCGGGAAACACTTCATCTTTCTCAATAACGATGTGATAACGAGCGGCCCGTGGTGCCAGCAGTTGATTGCTGCATTACACACAGGTCATTGCGTGATGTCTGGTCCGAAGTTTCGTCGAGAGAAACGCACTCCCCACCACTTGCAGCGGCTCCTTGCAGACGAAGCGATTTTGGAAGGGTGGTGTCTCGCAATATCCCGGTCCAGCTTCCATGAATTCGGTGGGTTCGATGAACGATTTCATCTCTATTTTTCGGATACCGATCTTCTATTGCGAGTCGTCGAGGCGCGGCAATCTGGTGACGCTTTGCGAGAAGTTCGCGACTTGCCGATCACGCATCACCCTCACTCCACAACATCGCAACTCACAGATCGTGGGAGTCAGTGGAGGCGCGACCGAGAGACCTTCATGAAAAAATGGTTCATTTAAGAGAGAATTGCTAATGCGGATTTTGCAAGTTTGTAACGTCGGCAACATCTGTGGCGGGACTGCTGCGTGCGCCTGGTCGATCACCCACGCTCTCACAGGTCAGGACCATGTCATCCTCTTTCTTTCTTCGCCGACGAAAGAAACGTTGAACGCATTTCGTCACTGCGAAGTCCGAGTTGAGAAGGTAATCGATGATTCCATCGTCGAGGCGATTGCACCTGACGTGATCATTTTGCACAATACCTCGCCAGATCGCGTGAAGATCTCATCGGAGGTGTTCACGCTTCAGTTTCAGCATTCCGCAGGCAAGCGTGCATCTGCAACGAAGCACGTGGCGTGTTCGAAATGGCTGGCGGATCAATTGCCCGGTTCACCTGACGTTCTGTACCAACCAGTTCCGATTCCGCCGCAACCACAGCGATCTTCTTCTCGAAATCTCGATGATGAATTGATCATCGGTCGCATCTGTACTCCAACGATCAGAAAGTGGCCGCCGCAACTGATCGATTTGTACAGTGAACTCGCCGAACAAAACCGATCAGTGACCTGGGAGTTTGTGGGGACACCGCCGGAGATGAAAGACGCGTTCCAAGCGGCTTGCCGCGGTCGAGCTGTCTTTCACGATGCGAGTGTGGATGCGAGACATCACCTTTGGCGATGGCATGCGATGTTGTATCACCACCCAGCGCTCACAGAATCGTTCGGCCGAACGGTTGCTGAAGCAATGCGGTCTGGCTGCATCCCGATTGTCGATGCACGCGGGGGGTTTCTGGAACAAATCACGCACGAAGAAACAGGCTTCCTTTGCACTTCAGTGCAAGACTTTGCTGTCGGAGTCGAATCACTCAGAGGCCACGGCGAGCGAGCACAACTATCAAGAAATGCAGTCGCCAGCGCGAATGAACGATTTTCGCTGACAGCCTTTTATTCTCAGTTGCGTACGCTGCTGTTCGAATGCCGGACCAATCACGTCTCTAAGGTCTGACGAATTAGCCCGACTGCTGCGTCCATTGCTTCTGGCGGGATCGTATGCCCATCGTGAAATTCAATGAACTGCACGTTCGCTCCGCCTTCGTTGAGAAGTGTCTCCAGCCAGCGCGATGCTTCAAACGGTAGAATCTGATCAACGGTTCCATGGCTCTGAATGATCGGTAGTCCCTGGAGCGTTTCCTTCTTCGCTTGCCAGACTTCTTCGTTCAGTAGCGTCCCTGACCAGATGATCAACCCGGCAGGTGGTTCGTTGGCATGCAGTGTGAGATCGATCGCGAGCATCGATCCTTGCGAAAAACCGCCGACGATTGTATTCGCCATCGTCAGTCCCAACTCTTCGTGAAGTTGCTCGATCACGCCAACGACTGCCTTTCTCGCGACAGGCAACAGTTCCGGGGCTTCCTTTCGTAGATCTCGGAAGTCACCTGACTCGATTGCTCGATTTAGCTGAGCCATGTCGAGCGGCCACCACGCCCGTCCGCCGTACATCGCCATCTCTTCCGGTGAGTGCGGAGCCTCTGGAAACACGATCACGACGCGGTCCATCAAGTCTGGTTGAGATTCCAATATGTGCGCACCAAGTTGAACAAGATCATCACCGGGCGCCCCAAATCCATGGCAAAGAACGACCAGGCATTCTGGCTTTTCTGCCGTGATGATGTGGCAATTCAGATCTCCAATTGTCCGTTTTTCCAGCGAAGCCATTGATCACCTGTGGTGGCATTCTGATTGAATATGTGAATTCTCGGTCGACCATCTTAGAGACTGCGCAAGAGTAAGTGACCATCTTTCAAGCGAAAAAACCCGGCATTTCCAAAATGCCGGGCATTTCATTTAGCATCGAACATAAAGACCGGTGATGCTTGTCGTGGTGACTTCAAACGATCAAAATCAATGTTGGTTGTCGGTTCTGCATCACTCAACGAGAGAAATTCTGTGCCACGAGTTGCGTTTACACCTCACCTGAAACGACATCTCGATTGTCCAATACAGGATGTTTCCGGAAGGACACTCGCAGAGACTCTTGGAAATGTGTTTGCAGAAAACCCTCAGTTACGTAGTTACATTTTGGACGATCAAGGCAGTTTGCGGCAGCATGTCGTCATCTTTATTGATGATCAAGTTGTACAAGATCGTGGGAAACTCAGCGATGCGGTTTTACCAGCGAGCGAAATCTACGTCATGCAGGCACTTTCAGGCGGATAAGGAGCCAATCGATGAGCGACCAATTCTACGTTGGAACTCGCAAAGGACTTTTCACTCTCAAGCGTGGTAACGGCACATGGGAAATCGAAAAGGTCGACTTCCTCGGTGACAACGTCAATATGCTCATGCACGACCGGCGCGATGGTTGGTTGTACTCAGCACTGGCACTCGGACATTTCGGGGTGAAGCTGCATCGCTCTTCTGATCAGGGAAAAACCTGGGAAGAATGCGCCGTTCCGGTTTACCCAGAAGGTGCTGTCATTGGTGCCGGACCGTTTGCCGAAGAAGGGATGCCGAAAACGCAACCAGCAAGCCTGAAAGAAATTTGGGCTTTGGAGCCGGGCGGACCTGACCAACCGGAATGGTTGTGGGCTGGTACGATTCCAGGCGGGCTTTTTCTTTCGAAAGATCGAGGCTCAACCTGGGAGCTTGTCGAATCATTGTGGGATCGAGAAGAGCGGATGGAATGGTTCGGAGGCGGCAAGGATGAGCCAGGGATTCATTCGATCTGTGTTGACCCACGCGATAGCAAACATGTCACGATTGCGATTTCATGCGGTGGAGTGTGGGAAACGCGAGACGCAGGCGAAAACTGGACGTTGTTGGGAGAAGGTTTGCGAGCGGAGTTCATGCCGCCGAATCTCGCGAACAATCCCAACATTCAAGATCCTCATCTGCTCGTTCGGTGTGAAAGTGATCCCGACAAGATGTGGATTCAGCACCACAACGGCATTTTTCGCTCGATTGACGGTGGCAAAACCTGGACGGAGATTGAGAATGTTCAGCCATCGACATTTGGATTCGCCGTCTGTGTGCATCCGAATGATGCGGAAACTGCGTGGTTCGTTCCAGGAGTCAAAGACGAATGCCGCGTACCTGTTGACGCGAAGTTAGTCGTCACAAAAACAACCGACGGGGGTCAGACGTTCGAGTCGCTTCGCAGCGGACTTCCTCAAGAACACTGCTACGACATTGTCTTCCGGCACGGCTTCGCGATTGATTCCACCTGCGAATGTCTCGTCATGGGAACATCCACCGGCGGACTCTGGGTCAGCGAAAACGGCGGGGCTGACTGGACATGCATCTCGAATACGCTTCCACAAATTTATTGCGTGAAATTTGGTCGATAGGCGACGCTTGTCGCTCGTTCACGAAATTAGAACGCGGATTGAGACGGATCTAGTGACGGTAGATCTGGCTGCACTCACCCATCGTCTGTCAAAACCTTTTTCACAACACCAGATTTGACAACAAGTCTTTCTTTTTTCTCCGTGGCCCTCCGTGACTCCGTGGTGAATTCATTTTCGTCCACTAAAATATACGAAGAGTCATACCTGTTTAGTCATATTGCTGTACGAAGAAGGAACCTGGTCGATGTCTGAATCTCCAACTCATCCGCGAATTCTTGCGATTCATGCGCATCCGGATGATGTCGAAATTTTATGTGCCGGGACTCTGGCCCTGTTGAAGGAAAAGGGCTGCGAGATCGTCATCGCAACGATGACGGCAGGCGATAAGGGATCTGCCGTGATGGGGCAGGAAGAAATCGCAAACGTTCGACGAGCCGAAGCGAAGCAGGCGGCGGACATGCTCGGTGCCGAATATATGTGCCTCGAATTCAAGGATCTTTGCATCGACGTCTGCGACGCGAACCGCAAGCGTGTCACCGAATGTCTACGCAGAGCGCGCCCGGATATCGTGATCACCGCTCCTCCGGTTGATTATATGAACGACCATGAAGTGACCAGCCGACTTGTTCGCGATGCCTGTTTTTCAGCATCTGTCCCGAACTACCCGACCGAACAATGGGATCCCGCACCCATCACAAAGAGAATTCCACAGCTTTATTATTGCGACCCAATTGAAGGTGTTGACTGGTTTGGAGAACCGGTTCCTTACGACTTCATCGTGGATGTTGGCAGGACGTTTCAATTAAAAATCGACATGCTCGCATGCCACGAAAGCCAGCGTGCCTGGCTGCGAGAGCAACATGGCATGGACGAGTATCTCGATAGCTGCAAACGCTGGTGTGCAAAGCGAGGCGAACTTATCGGAGCCGAATACGGCGAAGGCTTCCGCCAACACAAAGGTCATCCGTATCCGCACTATGATTTACTTCAGAAAACGCTTTCGAGGTAATGAAATAATTTCGTGGGGCCGGTTCCACCGGTCGAGCGCAGCTTTCCTCCGGTGACTCACCGGAGGCTAAATGTTGAGTCGCCGCACTCGCGACGACACTCGCGATAGACTTACTCTCATGCTGGGTTGAGGTGTTCGCTTCGACTGGTCACAATTTCTTTTCTTTCCTCCGTGTGCCTTCGTGGTGAATCTCCTATGCTTGTTCGTTGTTTTCAAGTTTCAATTTCAGTGTTGTCCTTCGTCGTCCTCTTGGCATTGCTTGAAGCAACAGCGTTCGCGCAAACCGTGGACCTCTCTGTTCAGGATGTTCTTGCCAGTGCTCAATCGAACGGCGATCCGAATCGTGGCGTCCTTGTCTTTGGTTCTCCGAAGTTTGCCTGTGTTTCGTGCCATAAGGTTGGCAAGCATGGAGGGAGCATTGGGCCGGAACTGACGAAAATTGTCAAAGAACGCAAGCCGGTAGAAATTGTTGAATCGCTGCTGCTTCCGAAAAAACAGGTGAAACCGGAGTACATCGCTCACGTTGTCGCCACGGATGATGGCAAACAGTATCGTGGTTATTTTGTGAGTGAAACGAAAGAGGCGTTGACGCTCAAGGAGCCTTCTTCCGGTGAACTGATCAAAATTGCGATTGACTCCATCGTAGCGAGAAAAGAGTTGGGGACATTGATGCCGGAAGGCTTGGCGACGGCGATGTCCTCGCAACAACTCGCGGATGTCGTTCGGTTTCTGACCGATTTGAAACATGACGGTCGCGTCGATTTCACTCAGGTCGATTCGATTCTCGAACACGCACTTTCACACGCACACGGACCGGCCCCGTTTGAATATGACCGAAGCCCCATCGACGTGGCGGTTTGGCCGAACTGGCAGCACACAGTCAATAGGGATCGCATCTACGATTTCTACACGAAGCAAGCAGAGTATTTTCGAACGCGCGACGACAAGGTCGCGCTTTTGACTGAATTTCCTGGTCTCGATGGAGGGACGCTCGGGCACTGGGGTAATCAGAACGAACAAACCTGGGCGGACGACCGTTGGAACAACACGAAGCTTGGCACCATGCAGAGCGGCGTCTTTCGTGGAGCAGGAAAGCAAGTCATTCGTGGAATTTGTGTTCAGTTGAACGACGGTTTCTCCGCGTGTTTCGATCCTGAAACGTTAACTTATCCGGTCGTCTGGAGGAACGGGTTCGTGGGGTTCTCCGCCGTTCGCCATGGTTTCATGCACGGCCTGCAAATGCAGGGAGAGAAGGTCGCAGTCGCGCCTGATCAACTGCTGGAGGGCACTCGCAAGTATCTCGGCTTCTACCGCGACGGACCGCAAGTGGTCTTTCATTATCGAATTGGAGACGTTGAGTATCTGGACGCTCCGACAATCGTAGATGGCGTGTTTCAATCGGTCGTTGCGTCTGTTGAAAGTCATCCGCGACGAAGTGTCATGCAAGGTGGAGCGAAACAATGGCCGCAAGAAATTGAAACGGCAATCACGCTTGGAGCATCGGATCAGAACCCGTACGTCGTCGACACCATCCAACCGCCGTTTGAGAATCCCTGGAATGCCTTGCCATTTTTCGGAGGCCATGCGTTCTTGCCGGATGGGTCTGCTTTGTTGTGTACAATGCAGGGTGATGTTTGGCACGTCTCCGGTTTTTCTGCACCATCGAAAAGGGCGACTTGGCGGCGGTTCGCGTCCGGTCTGCATCAAGCCCAGGGAATCGTGATCGACAAGGACGGTATCTTCGTTCTCGGTCGAGACCAAATCACGCGGCTGCATGATCTCAACAACGATGGCGAAGCGGACTACTACGAATCTTTTTGCTCTGCATACAAAACGTCCCCCGCCGGGCATGACTACATTTGTGGTTTGGAACGAGATGCCGACGGCTACTTCTATACAGCTTCCGGAAATCAGGGGCTGCTGAAAATTTCGCCGGATGGCAAGACCATCGAAGTATTAGCGACAGGCTTTAGAAATCCCGATGGATTAGGGCTGACAGTCGATGGAGTTGTGATGGTTCCCTGTTCAGAAGGTTCGTGGACGCCAGCGTCTATGATCTGCGCCATCCCGACCCAGTCACCGTTAAAACAATTTCATCCAGAAATCGGCGGGCATCAACCTCCGTTCTTCGGATTAGGTGGGCCTAAAGATGGCCAGGCTCCTGACCTGCCGATGGTTTATCTTCCGCGTGGACTGGATAATTCGAGCGGTGGTCAAACCGAAGTGACCAGCGAACGATGGGGACCATTGACCGGACAGATGCTGCACTTCTCGTTCGGTGCCGGTTCGCACTTCATTTTGCTTCGCGACGAAGTCCACGGACAACTGCAAGGCGGCATTGTTCCGCTCCCGGGCGAGTTTCACTCAGGCGCTCATCGTGGTCGGTTCAGTCCAAACGATGGACAGCTTTACGTCTCTGGCATGTCAGGCTGGGGAAGTTACACCATGGAGGATGGCTGCTTCCAGCGAGTACGCTACACCGGCAAAGCTGTTCAACTCCCGGTGGGATTTCATGCTCATCAGAATGGTGTCGTACTGAAATTCACAAGTGAGGTCGACCGCAATGTCGCCGAGAACGTGCGAAGCCATTTCGCGCAAGCCTGGAATTATCGCTACAGCCCTGGTTATGGATCGCGTGAGTTTTCAACGCAGCACTATGGAACACCGGGTCACGATGTGATTCACATTACGAAAGCTGTTGTACTTGAAGATGGCAAGTCGTTGTTTCTTGAAATTCCGGACTTGCAGCCTGTCAACCAATTGCACTTACGAACTCATGTCGGAAACGAAGAAGCCAGCGATCTGTTCCTTACGATTCATGCTCTCGATGAACCTTTCACAAATCACAAAGACATTCAGGCGACCGCCAAAACCGTTGAGCCGCATCCGATCCTTAAGGATGTCGCCTATGCGAGCAAAGTGAAGCCGAACGCGTGGACGCGACGCATTCCAGATGCTCGTGAAATCGTCCTGGAGACCGGAACGAACCTCACCTTCAAAACGCGAACGCTTCGTGTCAAAGCTGGCGAGCCTGTCCGTTTTACTCTCAAGAATCCGGACGTCGTTCCGCACAACTGGGCGCTGATCAAACCTGGAACCCTGCAAACCGTCGGCGATCTGTCGAATAAGCTCATCGCCGATCCAGATGCCTTCATTCGCCACTACATTCCGGAGAGTAGCGAGGTCATTGTCCACACCGACGTCGTGCAACCCAGCAGCGAATTCGTGATCTATTTCCACGCCCCGAAAGAGCCGGGGACGTATCCGTTTCTCTGCACATTCCCAGGTCACTGGTTAGTGATGAACGGCGAAATGATCGTTGAATAACACTCAAGAGTTGAACTTGAAAAATATGAATTCCCACTCCAAATACCGATCAATTGTTCTTGCCAGTCGCAATGAGAAGAAGATTGGTGAGATACGCCAGTTGCTGGCTCCGTATGGAATTCCGTTGATTGCTGTTTCTGAGTTCACAGGCATGGAAGATGTGGTCGAAGATGGCGAAACTTTTCAGGCGAATGCTGAAAAGAAAGCGGTCGAGACTGCGAAAGCGACCGGTCATTGGGCAATCGGTGAAGACAGCGGGCTGCGCGTTGACGCTCTTCAGGGCGCGCCAGGGATTTACTCAGCACGCTACAGCGGTCCTGATGCCACCAATGATAAGAATAACGCGAAATTGATCGAAGAACTGACTGGTGTCCCACCAGAAAAACGCGGAGCGGAATACGTTTGCCACATTGCTGTCTCCGATTCCAGTGGAACTGTCCGGCTCAACATCGAAGCGACCTGTCGCGGAAGAATCACCGAGAATGCACGAGGCTCAAACGGCTTTGGCTACGATCCGTACTTCCTGATTCGCGAGTACCGAAAAACATTCGGAGAATTAGGGTCGATAGTCAAGCAACAGCTGAGCCATCGAGCACGCGCGTTCGGAAGGTTGATTCCTCGATTGTTGCGAGAATTGAATTCAAGGTGAATTGATGTCGAACGATAGAATCTCAGGCATGAGCGACAGTCTTGCTGGTCTGTCAGTTGGTGATGCTTTCGGAATGCAGTTCAATTGGCACCCAGAAGACATTGCAAAGCGGCGGACGGATGTTGCTCCATGGAAATGGTCGGATGACACGGAAATGGCCTTGTCCATCTGTGCAGTTTTAAGTCGCCACGGAAAAATCGAACAAGATGCCCTCGCGAAAAGTTTCCTTGAAAACTTTGATTCCAGTCGTGGTTACGGCCCTGCGATGGTCTACGACTATTTTCATAAGCTTCAAAAAGGAATGCCCTGGGAGAAAGCCGCTGGCTCATTGTTTGACGGTCAAGGTTCCTTTGGAAACGGTGCTGCCATGAGAGTTGCTCCTTTGGGGGCGCACTTCTTTGGTGACTTGAAACGTGTAGTCGAGGAAGCAACTCGTTCCGCGGAAGTGACACATTCTCACTCAGAAGGAATTGCAGGTGCTATTGCTGTCGCAATCGCGGCTGCGGTCGCCAGGCAACAGCGAGATGATGAATCCGTTTATGGACCGAGGAATTTCATCGAACAAATCGTTCCGTATGTCCCGGCGAGCGAAATACGTCGACAATTGGAAATGGTCGCTCAAGAATTTGGTCCTCGAACTTCGGCAGAGAAGGCAGCACGAATTCTGGGAAATGGCAGTGGAGTGACTGCACAAGACACGGTTGTTTTTTGTCTTTGGATGGCAGCTCGGTATCTCGATGATTTCAAAAAAGCTCTCTGGAAAACGGTGGGTGAATTTGGTGATATGGACACCAACTGTGCCATCGTGGGAGGGATTGTTGCCGCGCGAGTTGGAGTCGAAGGCATCCCTGAAAAGTGGATTCAAGACCGCGAAGAGTTGCCAAATTGGGCGTGTCAATAACACCAATTCGTTTCAGAATATGTTCGTGCAAGAGACCTTCTCTTTGTCACGATTGCCAAGAGAGCTCAATATTAGTTAAATATTCCCATGTTCGAAGGTGATTAGCTGTACATGCTTGGTGTATGGTGAGCACCAGAGATCCATAAAAAAATCAAACAGGTGACGATATGCGTATTCGCTCATTATTTTGCCTTTTCGGCATAGTGGCCTGCACTTCTCCTCTCTCTGCGGACTGGAGACAGTTTCGTGGAACCAAAAGTAGTGGTCTTCCAGAGGCAACTGCGAAGGACTGGGACGGAGAGCAGGAAATTGCCTGGCAAGCTGACTTGCCAGGGCGAGGACTCTCCAGCCCGATTATTGTTGGTGACCGTATTTTCGTGACCTGTAGTTCTGGGGCGTTGCAGCAGCGACTGCATGTGCTTTGTTTTAGTGCCAAAGACGGCTCGGAAATTTGGGAGCGTTCTTTCTGGGCGACAGGAAGAACCGTCTGTCACCCCAAGACTTGTGTTGCGGCTCCCAGTCCGGCAAGTGACGGCGAGCGAATTTTTGCGTTCTATTCGAGTAATGACTTAGCGTGCTTGGATCTCGATGGCAATATGCTTTGGTTTCGCGGGCTCACGTTTGACTTCCCGAATGCGAGTAACAGCTTGGGAATGGCCTCGTCGGCACTCGCCGTGGCAGGCAATGTTGTCGTGATGATCGAATCCGACGACGCCTCGTTCGCTGCCGGAATCAATGCGTATACTGGAGAAACGAACTGGAAAATTGATCGACCCGAGCGAGCGAACTGGACTTCACCTGCAGTCACTCCCGATGGCAAGCAGGTTCTGTTTCAGTCGTCTGCAGGTGTTTCCGCGGTTGATGCGATCACGGGGGAAGAGGTTTGGAATTACGCCGATGGTGCCGCCACGCAGCCGACACTGGTTGTTGTCGACGAAGTTGCTTACGTCCCATCTAATGGAGTGACGGCGATTCGTCCTGGGAAGAGTAATACGAGTGTTCCAGAAATCGTCTGGCAGGCGAGCAATATTCGCCCTGGTGTCGCCAGTCCGATCGCATTTGGAGAGAATCTGTACGTGATCAATAGCAGTGGGGTGATGGTCGCTGCTGCACTGAAGGATGGTAAACGCCTTTGGCAAAAACGTCTCGGTGGAAAATTCAGCGCGAGTCCGGTGATGGCTGGTGGGAAGCTCGTTGCCATCAACGAAGCGGGGACATCAGTCGTTGTTGATGCGAATGACGAAGGAAACGTCATTTCCAAGCTTGAGTTGGAAGAAACGATTCTGTCCACACCATCCGTAAGTGCCGATGGCGTTTACATTCGCAGTGATAAGCATCTGTACAAAATTTCAGTTGAGTAGCGAGTTGTGTGAACATGTGTTGCGATATGCTTCGCCACACATATGAAGTGTGTGGCAAAGTTCTCCCGAAATACAGGAAGACGGGAATCGTGTCGACTTGACCAGTGGAATCTGGATAGTTACAGTCCGCGATTCCTTTGTTGCAGAGGTTTTCTGCGCAGGCTCTCTCGGTATCTTTCCGAGGTGAATTGACGCCAACCAGGCGTTGGATTGAGAAATGTTACCACTTACATTTAAGTGGATTGATTTATATTGTTTCCCGTTGATCGGGTTGCAAGCTTCGGAATTGTGAAATTTAAGACAGTGAAGTGATTCATGCCCACAATTAACCAGTTGGTTCGAAAACCACGTCGAAGACAAGTCGCCAAATCTAAGACTCCTCTTTTGGAGGGTTCTCCGCAGCGGCGGGGTGTTTGTCTTCATGTGCGAACAATGACTCCTAAGAAGCCAAACTCGGCTCTGCGGAAGATTGCTCGTGTTCGCTTGTCGAACGGAAAAGAACTCACAGCGTATATTCCTGGAGAAGGCCACAACCTGCAGGAGCACTCAATTGTGCTTATCCGTGGTGGTCGAGTACGCGACCTTCCTGGTGTGCGGTATAAGGTCATCCGTGGTGTCCTCGATACTTTGGGTGTGAGTGACAGACGGCAGGCACGTAGCCGGTACGGTGCCAAGCGTCCTAAATAATTTGGCAGTTTGTTTCATTAAGTAATGTTTGTTGGTGTATTGACCACGTAGGCTGAGAGTCCCATGGCAAAGCGTTTTACAGCAAGTAAAAGTCAACTGATCGGCGACCCGCGATTCAATTCGAAGCTGGTTTCCAAGTTCGTGAATTGTCTGATGCACGATGGGAAAAAGAGCGTCGCCCTTCGCATCTTCTACGATGCTATGGACGAAGTCGCCAAGCGAGTGACTGAAGATGAACCGCTCGAAGTTTTCAACCAGGCGGTCGAGAATGTGAAACCACAGCTCGAAGTGAAGTCCAAGCGAGTTGGTGGAGCCACCTATCAGGTTCCAACCCCCGTGAGTGCAAAGCGACAGCAAACGCTTTCGATCCGCTGGATCCTGGAAGCTGTTCGCGGACGAAAAGGCCGCCCGACTGCACTTTCTCTTGCAGATGAAATCGTTT
>DAOUPA010000378.1 GCA_030626405.1 Planctomicrobium sp. | reverse complement strand
TCGAATCAATTGCTGGCGTCAGTTCTGCAGAACGACAAGTGGATCGCATCGCGATTCGGCTGCGAGAAGATGAACTGGCGGTCGAAGACTTGCATGCAGAACTCGTGAGCCTGGGTTGCCAGATACGGATGTTCCAGCCCGAAGCGATGGACATGGAAACCGCATTCATGAAACTCACCGAAGGAGTCACTTCCTGATGAGTTTGAATCAAGCATTTGGTTTACCGCTTTTGGCGAAGGAATTGATCGAGCAGTCCGCGCGACGGCGGACTTACATCATCCGTAGCGTCTATGCGATTCTGTTCTTTGGTTTTGCATTGATGATCTTTTGGGGATCGATCTTCAGCAACATCAATTCGCCCTACGAATTGCTCGGCAAGGGGCGTGAAATGTTCGAGACATTGTTAATCTTGCAAATCTTCGGCGTTGCCTTGTTTACTCCAGCGCTGACTTGCGGAATTATTTCCTCTGAGAAAGAACGGAACACGATTGGGCTGCTGTTCTTAACGAAGCTGGGACCGTGGACGATTTTGCTTGAGAAGTATCTGGGGCGCCTGTTTTTAATGGGAACATACCTGTTGATTTCGTTGCCGCTGTTCGGGTTTTGTTACTCCCTGGGAGGCATCGAACAACAACAGGTGTGGTTCGGCTTTTATGGATTGATCGTCACTGTCATTCAATTGGCGGCGCTGGGGCTATTCTGTTCAACATATTTCCGGACGACCGTGGGTGCGTTTATTGCGACTTATCTGATCGGTTTGGCAATGTTTTTCGGGCCGGTTTTCATTTATGAAATGTTGCCCGTGAGTCCTGCTCGGAATTTCACGATGCCGATCTGGATACTGGTCAAAGGTTTCGTACAATACGCGGGTTACATCGGCGAACTTGGACTTACTGGAATTGGGCAGATCATCGGATTGGAGGCGACAGAAATGTTCGTCTTTGAATCGGAGTGGGTGGAAATTGGATACGGTGGCGGCATGGAAAATGGTTTCGTGTTTTTTGCTCCTCCTCTCATTATGACAGCGACGGAAAGCTCGGCGGGGACTGTTGAGAATTGGCAGTTTTTGGCATTAGGAATGCCGGCACTGGGAACGGCTGTTTTCTTCCTGTTGCTCTCGCGATTGTCCCTTGTCCCGCGGGCGTTTGTTTCTCCAAAACGCTACTTGCTGAGGTTCTTTCAGACGCTGGATAGATTATTTCATCGTGCGAACCAAAACCGATTCACGAGGGGAATCGTCCTTATCAAGGAACAGGGGCGACTGCCGAAGTACGATCCGATCGCCTGGCGCGAAACGACGAAGACCACTCTAGGATCGTTTCGGTATCTCGTGCGCATCTTTGTGGCGATAGAGTTTCCAGTCGTTGCAATTTGTGCTGTTGCGATGATCTCGACGGCCGGTGGAATGTATCAGGGGCATCGCAGTGGAGCTATCAATGCGGTGGTTTTCCTCTGTTGGATCATTGCGATTTTGCTGACCGTCGTGCGATCAGCAACGCTCGTTGCTGGAGAGAGGTCGCATGAGACATTGGACGTTTTACTGACGACACCGATCTCCAGTCGTCAATTTGTGACCCAGAAATTTCAAGGAGTCAAGCGGTTGATGATTGTCGTTTCAATTCCTCTCTTCACGGGAATATTGATGCAGGCATGGTATGGTTCGCTGGTCGATGGCTGGCGGCATTACGGGAATTCAGAAATCGAGCCTGTTCTCTACCTACTTATGAGCATCTTCTTCGTTTGCATTTATTTACCTTTGTTTGCCTGGGTGAGCATGCTGCTGGGGATGTGGATGAAAACGTCAACACGCGCGATTTTTGCATCACTGGCGTTGATTGTCGGCTGGATGGTGATACCGATTGTCATTCTGGTTTCGTTTATTGAGATCTTCGATTTTAATCACACTGACCCCATTTGCCTGGGATTCATTGTCTCTCCGGCAATGGTCCCGTTCTTCCTGGAGGTCGGGGCAATGGACGAAATTTTTGACGACTACATCTGGGCAGCAATTCTTTTCAACCTGATGCTGTATGCCAGCTTGCTGTACCTCGTTCGGGCAGGCTGCTTGCAGTATGCTGCCAAACTATTGGGGCGGTCGGAAGATGACTGGAACTGAAGCGATACGGTGCATGCTTCGCCGCACACATGAATTGTGCGGCGAATTGCGAATACCATTCAGAAGATGTTTTAACCTTCCGGGAAGAGTCGGTCGCCGGCTTCGCGGAATTCGTTGACCATTCGGCGGACGGTTCTCCAGCGATCGTCCGGGTTCTTTTCGAGGCCTGTCATAATGGCCTTGGCGATTTGCTCGTCAATGTCCGGGACATGCTTGCGGATATCTTCGGGCGGGAGATTGATGTGGTGCAACACGCTTTCCAACGTGTCCGCTGCTGGCCAGGGCAGGACACCAGAGTACATCTCGTAGCAAGTCACGGCATAGGAGAAGATGTCCAGGCGCTGGTCGGTTGGCTGGCGCATAATAAGTTCCGGTGCCATGTAGTTTGCCGTGCCGGTTCGGTTGCCAGGTTTGCGAAACTCCGGAGTGCTGGGGACCATGAGACCGAAGTCAATGATTTTGACAACATCATCATTGGAGACAACGATGTTTCGCGGACATAAGTCGCGATGAATCCATTCGTTCAGGTGGAGGTAATTGAGTCCTTCGCCGATCTGGATGCAGTACCAGATACAGTTCTCTTTCATTCTCTCGTTTTGCGTTTCCACGAGGTAGCTCATGCCGACTCCCTCGATGAACTCCATGACAAGATATTCCTCGTCGTTGGTCGTGATGCCGAAACTGAGGGTCTTCACGACATTCGGATGGTGGAGGACCGAGGCAACTTCCCCTTCTGTCGGCTTGGTCATTCCCACGAATCGCTGTTGCAGCCTGAGCAGTTTCGCTTTGTCCAGGACTTTCACGGCGACAATGTCGTTATTGAGTGGATCGGTCGCTTTCCAGACTTTGGACATGCTCCCTTGACCGACTCGACTATGGAGTTGAAAGCGTTTGTCGATTTCAACCTTGTCGATTTTCGGTTTTTTATTGAAGAGGTTTTTCAGAAACGCCATTCGTGTTCACCTTAACTCAACTCAGGTAAATCGTTTCAAGCAGATTAGGTACAGTAATCAATGATTCGAGCGATTTCGCTACGTAGATCAGGACGTTCGACGATTCTGTCCACGAAGCCATGTTCGAGAAGGAATTCGCTTGTCTGAAAACCATCAGGTAATTCGGCGTGGACTGTCGCCTTGACGACGCGAGGTCCTGCGAATCCGATGAGTGCTTTGGGTTCTGCGATCACGACATCACCCAACGAGGCGAAACTGGCCGCGACTCCGCCCATCGTTGGATCGGTAAGAATTGAGATGTAAAGCCCGCCAGCATCGTGGTATCGACCAAGTGCTGCTGAGACTTTCCCCATTTGCATTAAGGAAAGAATGCCTTCGTGCATGCGAGCGCCTCCTCCAGAGCCGCTCACGATAATGATGGGAAGCTTCTGACGAGTCGCCTCTTCAATTGCACGAGTCAATTTTTCACCAACAACAGACCCCATGCTCCCCATGATGAATGCCGAATCCGTCAAACCAAAAATCAGTGGTCGACCTCGCATGTACCCCTTCCCAACGATGCAGGCATCGGTCAAACCTGTTTTGTTTTGTTCGGCGAGCAATCGATCTTTGTAGGGTTTCTTGTCGACGAATCCGAGAGGATCGACAGACGTGATTCCGGTGTACCACTCTTCAAAGCTGTCTTGGTCGAAGAGTTGCTCGATACGAACTTGCGCAGGGACGTAGAAATGGTGGCTGCATTCAGGGCACATTCGCAGGTTCTTTTCCACTTGCTTGCGGAAAATTGTTGCCGAACATGACGGGCAGCGCAACCAGAGACCTTCTGGAACTCCGCGCTTTTTTCGTGTTTGCGGGGAGCTATCGGCAGTTTCAGAACTCACCGTTTCGGAACCTGTACTCATAATTGGATGGACGCAATAATTTTCGAAGGATTCGATTGCGCAAGCAGAAAACAATCTGCAATGGAAAACGTGATACGATTGATATCTTGAAGAGTTCGAGAGTTCTTGTCGAGCCTAGTGTGTTGCCCAGCCTTGATCAGATTACTTTTGCCCTTGGTTTCAGGTGTGCGGCAAATCGAGGAGTCTTCATCGAAAATGCCCTACGGCAAATGTTAAACTACCTCGAGTTGTTGGCATTTCGCAGTTTGACCGTCTGTGGCGAAGGAGTTTGAGAGGTCCGTTTCTTTTCCTTGGAGGTAGCATTCAATAATGGAGGCCAACGGCTCTGAGGCGACGATGGCAAACGATTTTTTCCGTTTCAGTGTTTTTTTCAGGGCATTAGCAACACGTTCGCAGACTTCTTCACAGTTTTCCCCTTGAGGCGGACATACCGAATCCGGAGATTCTTTCCATTGTTTGAAGACACGAGGTTGCTTTGAACGGATTTCATTGACGCAGAGACCTTGCCACAGTCCAAGGTCTACGTTCGTCAGCGAATCGAGGACTTTGAGAGGAAGGTTCAATCTGTTGGCAATTCGCTTGGCCGTCGAAAGTGCCGGTTCGGTTGGGCTGGAATAGATCCGCTTGATTTCAGAAGAACGGACATCTTTGACCATGTCATCAACTTGTGAAACGCCACGTTCCGTTAACGGAAGATTGATCGCGCCTTGCAATCGATTTTGAACGTCGTAATCAGTTTCGCCAGGCCGAATTAAAAATATGGCCATGGAACACCTTCAGTTGTGAGGAGACGAGTTTGACCGAGCGATCTCGGTCATCTCGTGAATTGCTGTTTCGTAGTCAGGCTTGTCAAAAATGGAACTGCCTGCGACGAAGATGTTGACATCTCTGGCGACTTCCGGAATGGTCGCAGGACCGATTCCGCCATCGATAGAGACAAGCGTGTCCGCACCAAACATCTTGCGGACTTCTTTGACTTTTTCGACTGAATCAGGAATGAAGGATTGACCACCAAAACCGGGTTCGACACTCATCACCAGGACAAGATCTACTTTCTCTTTCAATGCGGCAATCGCGGAAACCGAAGTACCTGGATTGATTGCGATTCCGGCAAGACGACCTGCGTCTCGAATTTTTTCCAGCAAATGCACAGGTTTCGGGACAGCTTCGATATGAATCGTGATCCAATCGCAGCCGACTCGAAGATATTCATCCAGATATTTTTCAGGGGCCGAGATCATGAGGTGAGCATCGAGGATGAGGTCGGTTCGCTCGCGAATTCGTTCGATGACCATTGGTCCGTACGAAAGGTTTGGAACGAAATGCCCATCCATGACATCGAGGTGCAGCAATGAAGCACCTGCTGCTTCAAGTTTTTTGATTTCAATTTGTAAATCGCCAAAGTCGCACTTCAGCATCGACGGTGCGATGGCTGGGCATTTTGGACGAAGTTCACTGCTCATCGAATTTCCAGCGTTCTCTGTTTAGTGCCTTGTCTAGCATTATAATTGAGACTGAATGGAACAATTTTCGTGCTCCGTTTTCAAATTTATTGAGGGTTTAATACCCACTGACAAAGCCTTGTTACTACACGTGCGATCGGAATTTTGCTTCAGAAACCGAACTACGTCTAGTGAAAATTGAGCATGCTCGCATAAAGTGAAAGAGGACAGCCGTGACATTGCCTGAATGTCACGGCTGAAATGAGTCCTCGATTCGACATAAGTTATTACAGTTTCGCAAGTTTGGCGATTAAGTCGGCAGTTCGGCTGGAGTATCCAAACTCATTGTCGTACCAGCTTAAAACTTTGACCAAATTGCCACCAATCACCTGAGTCCAACTCGAATCGAAGATGCTACTGTGTGGATTTCCGACAATATCGGAAGAAACGATTGGGTCTTCGGTGTACTCCAGAATCCCTTTCAGAGGACCTTCTGCAGCCTTTTTCATCGCCGCATTGATTTCTTCTACAGTCACGTCTTTCCCGAGAACAGCAACGAGATCGGTGACGCTTCCGGTCGGAACTGGAACGCGAAGTGAAATACCAGTCAGCTTGCCATCAAGATGAGGCAAAACCTGCCCGACAGCTTTCGCGGCACCGGTTGATGTTGGGATGATGTTCACAGCAGCGGCACGTGCGCGGCGAATGTCTGAGTGAATCTGATCCGCCAATCGCTGATCATTGGTGTAAGCGTGGACGGTTGTCATCAGACCTTTTTGTAATCCACCGAACTCTTTGTCGAGAACCATCGCCATTGGAGCGAGGCAGTTCGTTGTGCAACTGGCGTTCGAGACAGTTTTGACGTCGGCTGTCAGCAGGTTGTCGTTCACACCCATGACACAAGTTAGATCTGGTGCGTCCTTCGCAGGTGCGGAAATGACGACTTTCTGGGCACCGGCAGTCAGGTGACTGTCGTAGCCAGGTTTGCCATCTTTTGCTCTCGAAGTGAAGAATCCGGTCGATTCCAAAGCAACTTGGACTCCCATTTCACCCCAGGGAAGGTCGGCTGGGTTTCGTTCGGCCAAAACCTTAATTTTAGATGTTTTGTTGTTGCAGGTCACGATGAGAGTGTTTCCATCGATATCAACCGTTCCAGGGAAACGTCCCTGAGCACTGTCGTATTTCAGGAGCATCGCCAGCATTTTGGGATCGCTCAGGTCGTTGATCGCAACAACATCAAACTCTTCTGTTTCGTGAGCCAACATTGCGCGAAGCGAAATGCGTCCAATACGTCCAAATCCGTTAATTCCAACTTTAACTGCCACTGCTTTTTCCTCGAAAT
>DAOUPA010000051.1 GCA_030626405.1 Planctomicrobium sp. | reverse complement strand
TGGGGCAGAACATTTGCGCTTCGACAAGTGCTTTGTCCTCAGCAGACAGTTCAGCGACTTCGGATTCGTCAGTCGTTTCGGATGACTCTCCTAAATCGGCAGGCTCACCAAGATCGGTCATTGCATCAGCGGGGGATGAGTCCGTTCCTGAAGTTGCAGGTTCGGTTTTTTCCGCGCACCCAGAAAACATCGCTAACCCAACAACAGCGAGGCACGGTAGTAAAAAATTCACACTATTCCATCTGACCATCTGTTCTTCTCCTTAAAATGTTTTTTTTGAGATATCTTTGCCCGACGCAGGTATTCTAAGCGAATCTACCGAGATTACTACTCGCAGCTTGCGTGATTTCGATCAAATCAGTTGACCGGAACGTGTTTTCGGATCCTGTTTGAAAATTGAGCTTCGCTCCTCACTCCCCAAGGAAAATGGGACAAGGGTTGTTGCGATGCGGCAGTGATTCGAATTCTCAAACATATTCTAGCGTAGGTCGTCAGCGATGAAGTTGTCCTTCCCTCCAGTGACTTTGACCGGCAATTCCAGTTTGTCTCCTTTGATGAGACAATCTGAGACGCGCGATTCTGTGGTGTTCTCCAATAAAATCCCGAATGGTTCACTGTCCAGGATCGTATTGTTCGAAATGTGGGCACGGTGGCACTTGCGAACAACGACAGCCGCCGGTTGTCTGGTGACGTCGGTAATGTGGTTGCCGGTGAAAGTGATGCCGGTTGAGTTTTCCAGCAGGATCGCGTTCCGACTCTGCGCGCCGTCACCGTAATGGTAACGCGGATTGCGGTCGAACATATTACCGGTGATGACGACGCTTTCGCTGCCGGTGACTTTCAGGTTGTGAGCGTATCCTTTCCAGATCGTGTTGCCGGTAATCGCAACGCTTCTGGCGTTTTCGATGTCGATGTTGACCTGAACATCGGAGAGAACATTGTTTGCGATCGTGATGTGTGCATGGCGTGTTTCTTTGGTGAAAGGACGCGGCGTGCTTTCTCCATTAATGCGAATGTTGGCAGAGTTTGGGGCATTGTGCGAGTGTTGAATCGTGCAGCCGACGATGGCAACTTCGGCGACAGAACCGCCGCGACAATCGAGATCGATGTTCGCACTCGGCGGGGAATCTGGTCCGCCCATGTTGCCTTCGATGTCGCAGGTTCCAATATGGATATTTCGGACGCCGCCAGCTTTGCTCACGATTCCACCGAGTTTGTTGTAACTGATATGGGAGCCGATAATGTTGGATTGGTGTAGGTCAACGTTGTCATAGAAAATTCCAACGCCACTGTTTTCATAAACATGACAGTCAGCGATGAGAACGTTTCGATTTCGCTTGACGAGATGAATGCCGTGGTGCAGTTTCCTCAACACTGTCCGCGTGACCGTCAACTGCATCGTACCAGTTGCTTCGATGCCGTTTGCTTCAGGATGAGTTCCGATAATTTCGATACCATCGACCATTGGAGTCCGCTGATTTTTCCAGACGTTCGCTTTCACTGTTTTCGGAGCGGCAGTTCCTTCGTGAGTGCCGATAAAGCGAAACGCCGGACCGGGACCATCCATAACGACTGTCGCGGTGCCATCGCTGTTGATGGAGATCGGACCTGTCTCGTCGAGATTGATTTCAATCGTTTTGGTGATTCGGTAGACACCTTTCGGAAGCGTGAGGGATTTTTTCTCAACCGATACTCGATGAACAAACGCCGCAGTTTCGTCCGTTTTTCCATCGCCGATGAAAGTCGATGCTGCCACAGGCGCTTGAGCGAACGCCGAACTGGTAGAGATTAGAAACGTGAAGCAAATGCCCACGGTAAGTTGTGAGATCGCGTTTTGACCGTTCAAAGGTGGCATTATTTTGATTCCAAAATGAAACATTACCGAAAATTGTCAATGGGTGCCTGTGGATGGTGACAGATCAGTCATCCGAATTCGAGTGAACAGGCTGAAGTGTCTTCCTTCGATGTTGCGGAAAACCATTTGGGGGAGTGCGTGTGAATTTCTGTGGTGAACGACAATTCATTTGACTTAGGGGAATGCAGCGGGATGGGAGATGTGATTTCAAGAAGCCCAACAGGTTGTGTTTCAGCAACACCCTTATCGAATCGAATGAGTGTTAGAGTTAAGAGTGAAAAGATTTTCTATTGCGTGAATTGGTTAGTGGGCCTGGTATGATTGCGACCGGATCTATGTACGACTGGCACCAATTGATCGAAGAACGGTTACAGGGACGGGAACTTCCCAGCCTGCCACCGCGTATACATGTTCCTCGACCACCGAAATGTGTTGCAGAACTCATTCGTCTTGTTGACCGTCCTGCAACTCCGTTAAGTGAACTGGCAGCTCTGATTGAAATGGACTCTGAGATTGCGTCCAGCGTTTTGAGGCTCGTCAATGGATCTCAGATGATGCTGCGTGAGAAGATTACTTCCATTTCGCGGGCGATTGGAATAGTTGGATTGCGACGCTGCAAGATGCTGGTAATGAGCGCGGCGATTCAAGCGTCGATGAGTGGTCGGTCTTCTTCTCAAAAACACGTTGCGAATTTCCTGGTTGAATCGCAAGAACGGGCACTTTATGCAAGGCGAGTTGCGGAATTGTTGGGAGTAGATGCGGAAGTTGCTTATATCTCGGCGTTATTGCAAGACTTGCTGTTGCCACAACTGATGCACGTTCATTCTCAAGTTTACGATAATTTCCGTCCTCGAAGCGGTCCGTTGGTGGGATATGAATCTGAATGCCTGGAGTGGGACCACTCCATTTTCACAGCGGCTTTGCTTTCGCAATGGAACTTCCCCGAAGAGGTCATTGCTTGCGTAGCAATGCACCATGAAAACGACACGATTTTAAGAAATGAAAAGCTGATTCATTCTGAAATTGCTGCTGTTGCCGTAAGTGGCTTGTTGCCTGGGACGTTTACTCAGGAACCGAAGGGAATCTCTCTCCTACTGGAATATCAGAACGCGATTGCAAAATTTGATTTCCTTCAGGTTGCGACCGACGTTGACGAAGAAATGTCCGGTGTTGTCGGAGGAGTGGCAATGCGAGTTCCTTTGGGGGATCGTCTTGGCAGGTTGGCACTCTCTGCGATTGAAGAGAATCATGGGGATGCGGATTGGGTTGAACAGACCATCGGGAACTACACTCTGGAAGAGCAGATTGGACAAGGCGGGATGGGTGTAGTTTACCGCGCGCGCCATTCAATGCTCAGGCGACCGGCAGCGGTGAAAATGTTGCGGTCCTCGGCCGTCGGAACAAATGCCCTCGAACGTTTTGAGGCCGAAGCCAACATTACCAGTGAACTCTCCAGCCCACATACAGTACAAGTTTACGACTATGGTATGACGCCCGATGGTGCGCTGTATTGCGTCATGGAATACCTGGAAGGATTCAATCTCGCCGAGCTCGTCAAGGAACATGGGCCGCTTCCAGAAGGTCGAATTATTCATCTTCTTTGCCAAGTCTGCGGGTCGCTGGCGGAAGCTCATTCGAAGGGACTGGTTCATCGAGACATCAAGCCTGAGAATATCGCTCTGACTGTTTGTGCAGGTGCGCACGACTTCGCCAAAGTTCTCGACTTCGGACTTGTCGCGTTCAAGGATGAAATTTCTCGGTGGGAAAGTTCTCAGAAGCTACAAGGGACGCCTGCTTACATGGCACCTGAGGCGATTGAATCGCCTGACTCGATAGATGCTCGAACTGACCTCTATGCCTTAGGCGCGGTGGCTTATTTTTGCCTGACCGGCAAATCACTCTTCAGTCACCTGGGAATAATGGAAACATTGCATGCACAAATTTCTGAGATTCCAGATCTCTCAGAGGTGAGTTGTTCAGAAGAATTCAAAGATGTTGTGCTGCAATGTTTAGAAAAGACCCCGAATGATCGACCTCAGTCTGTCATCCAACTGGCTCAGTTGATGGGAGAGTGTGCTTCTTCCAGTACATGGACCTTCTCGAAGGCTCAACGCTGGTGGGAGGAGAACCCAGTGTCCGCGCGAAAGTCTGGGACCCTAGATTCTCATTTGTCGACGATCATGATGCCGAGCGCGCATATCGACGAAACGAAAAGTTTTGAAACCGAAAACTTACGGTAAAAATGTTCGGATGAGATCGCTACGTCAATAGCACATTTGAAACGTGCAGCTAAAAGGTTCTCGCCCCATCAGACTATTTCCCATCACTTCACTTTCTTTGGCAGCGTGGACAGAAAAACGTTGAGCGTTGCGTCTGTACGATTCTTCGAATTTTTGAAACGTTACAACTCACGCAAGTTGTTCCCTCTTTGGAGTAGACGCGATGCTTGCTTTGATACGATCCGTCATGATTCAGCGCGTTACGGTAGGTTCCATCGCTGAGAGTTGAGCCTTCGTAGGTGATCGCTTCCAGTAAGATTCGATTCATCGCGGTGTGAATTCGCTGCACGCGTTTGAGGGAAAGTTTCGAGGCGACTGTCTGCGGATGGATTTTCGCCTCGTGGAGAATTTCGCTGGCATAAAGGTTTCCGACGCCAGCAACGAGTTTTTGATCGAGCAGAGCAACTTTGATTGAGCGTTGTGTTTTACCGAGTCGATGGTGAAGGTCTTTTGCTGAGATTTGAAGTGCATCAGGTCCGAGGGCGTACCCGCCCAATGCATTCTCAAACTCCTCTTTCGTGAACAGTCTGAACGTTCCCAACCCGCGCCGATCCCAGATCCAGACGGAGTGACGCAATTTATTAAGAGAGAGGCGAAATTCGAATCGCAGGTGTTCAACGCTCGGCGGATCTGAAACAAGAACGAGCCCGGTCATGCGTGGCTCGAAGACGATGACATCGTCTGAACTCAACCGCAGAACGACTCGCTTCGCGAGACGTTCGACAGAATCGATGCTGCAGCCGCGCACCCGCTCGAAGAATTCTGGCTGAATGGGGCTGATTGAAAGAGGCTTTCGATCACACGGACACGCGCGTAACTCAAGAATTTTTGCTCGATCCATCACTGGTCGAATACCACGTACCATGGTTTCCACTTCCGGAAGTTCGGGCATTAAAAAAGACTCCTGATCGTTTCTGGTTCCAGACAGGTGTTCTGGTGGAGCCCTGCCTTGTGTGAGTCAACAACGTAACATCTGTCACAATCAGAACAACCGTCGCGGTTCACGAATGTTCGCACGGAATTGTATCGACTGTTCTCATTCTTTTGTTGCCTTGAACCGGACTGGCGTGTCGAGGGAAACTTTCTTCAAAAGTTCTTGACGTGCGCGGCCCGTAAGACGATGCTAGGATACGGTCCCAGTGGACTTATGTAGTATTTTGTGGTGATCCACTCGGTGAACCGACCTCAACCCTCGACCATTCCCGTTGGAGTGACTTAACGATGAGAATAGAATCCTTGAACCAACGCGGACGTACCGCAATGCTCTTTGTGGGCGTTCTTTCTGTGTGCGTCACTTTCAACGGTCAGACATTCGCTGAAGATGCGAACGCAGCGGCGGGATTCTTTGCAGCAGGAGAATTTGCTGCCGGGAATGAAGTTGCTTCGCCTCGGACGATGGCAGTCGGAAACGCACGACGCCAGACCTTAGAGGGTGGAACCGGAGCAGATTTTGACTCACTGATCGAATTGATTCAGGATCAAACCACCGGACCGTGGTTTGACGTGGATTCAGAAGGTGGAGATATCACCGAATTTGAAAGTGGTGTCCGGGTTGATCCCAATGGTGTTCTGGCGATGAACGCTCGAAAAGACCTGAGCGGAAATCTTGCAGCCATGGGTGTCAAGGCTCACAAAGCGTCACTCAACAAAGATATGGCTCGTCAGTCCAATTTGCGACTGGTGTCTTTGACACGTCTTGAGAGAGTTATTGCGAAACGCATTGCAGAGGGAAAACCTGTTGTTGAGTCGATGCGACATCTCGCTGGACTTTCACAGATTGAGTATGTTTTTGTTTATCCGGAAACGGGTGAAATCGTCATCGGCGGACCAGCAGAAAGCTGGGAGTACAACGATTACGGTATGGCAGTCGGTTCAGAAAATGGTCGCCCAACATTGCAGCTAGATGACCTCGTAACCGTCATGAGAACGTTCAGCCCCGAGGGAATGAACATCTTTGGATGTTCAATCGACCCAAAACCAGAGAACGTCAAAGCAGTCAAAGAATACGCAACAAACTCACAAGCTCGTGGTGCATTGAGCCCAGCAGGAGTTCGTCGTTGGGCAAACCACATTGGTGACCTTCTTGGATTGCAGGACATCACTGTTTACGGAGTGCCTGCCGAGAGCCGTGTTGCAAGAGTCCTCGTTGAAGCTGATTATCGAATGAAGATGATCGGAGTCGGAAAATTGGACGCGAACTCAAACATCCCAGATTACTTTGACTTGCTCAAAAAGAATCCAACACTGGCAAGTGGTGGGCTTGATGCCATGCGATGGTGGATGACAATGAAGTACGACGCAGTTCTTCACTCAGAAGACCACAATGTCTACCAAGTCCGCGGATCAGCTGTGAAGTGCCTCTCCGAGAATCAATTCCTGAATGCTCAAGGAGAGCGAATCAGCACTGGAAAATCCGAACCAGTGAATCGCCAGTTCGCTCAGAATTTCACAGACCACTATCAGGAACTAGCTCAACAAGACGAAATCTTTGCTGATCTGCAAGGAGTTTTCGATCTCGCTCTTGTCGCGGCTTTGATCAAACGCGATCAACTCGACGAAAAAGCAGGTTGGAACAGAGGTGTCTTCGCCACCGATGGTGCATATCGAACGGAAACGTATCCTGCCCCACAACAAACCGATTCAGTGGTTGCCCACCGTGTCTTCAACGGTCAGGACGTTGTCCTGCAAGTTGCTGGTGGAGTTCGTGCAGACTTGATGGCTGTTGTTAGTAACAATGAGATCAGTAAAACTTCTCCACGACTCGATGGTGTTGCTGAAACTGCCAAAGCAGTTGATGTTCCTGCCAATCGTTGGTGGTGGGATGCCAAGTAAGCATTGATTTTCTTACAGCGAATTTGGAATCGGTTAACCATCCAGGGAGGGTGAAGGTGATATATCAAATTGCGAGAGGCTTCGGCCTCTCGCTTTTTCTTTTTAGCTGCATCTTTCTCATTGGTGATGCCAGTCACTCGTATGCATTCGCAGAGAGTGATGAATCTCCGTCACTTCCAGCAGCACCGAATCTCTCGGAATTGATTCGTTTCGTCTTCATTGAATCATCGGCAGAGGGATACTCCAACGAAAAGAACTGGAACAAGACTTCGAAGAGGTTCGACGGATTAAGAATACGCGGACTGAGAATCTCCAAGCGGAAGAAAGCGGTGAAGCATGGCTTCTGCCGTAAGTACGCTGCGTCGCTCAAGAACCCTGAGAAGAACTTCGAATTCACCATCGAAGAAACAACGATTCCGAACGAAGATGTCTTGGCCTTTCTTGTCAACGCTCGCCTGAGGGCACGTTGCGAGGCAACGTTTGCTCATTACGTCTATGGAGTCAAAGGCATTAACGGAACGACAGTCGCTGATGCGGACATTCGAGTGAAAATTCTGATCTCGCTCAATCCTCAAACTGAATTTTCCCTCTCCAAGCCGATCCCGAAATTCTATCTCAACACGAAAGTTCGTGATGTCGATTTTCGGCTCAAAGATGTCGACGTTCGCAAGGTCGGAGTCCTGGACGGGAAGTTTGTCGAGGTTGTTGGCGATGGTTTGCGGAAAGCTTTTGAAGAACTGATCCAGAATCAGGAATCGCGGGTCAAGAAGAAACTGCAAAAGGAACTCGATAAAATTCAGGGGAAGCCGACCGATCAGGCGTCTTAGATGTACAGGAATGGTTGCCTTGAGAAAGTCGGCTCAAGCACTCTTTCACGCCATCTTTTGGTCGCAAATCGTGGTCTTCACCCCCAAATATCGGTATTGATCGTTTAGCGCTCATCTGAGATTATCCGGGAGATGGCGTATTCATGGATGAATCCACTCCAGGAGCAGGAAGTTGAACGGACGTTTCGCTGGACAAGTCGTTGCTGTAACAGGCGTTAATGATCGCGGAATCGGCGGTGCAATCGCGGAACGGCTCGCCGAAGAAGGTGCTTCGCTGGCAATTCTCTGGCATGAGCGACCTCGCCGACTGCTGAAAAGACTGGCGAAACAAAATGCTGACTTTGTCGAAATCAACTGCGATGTGACACAGCAGGATTCTGTGAATACTGCGATTCAGCAATGTGTCGACCAATATGGGAGACTCGACACGTTGATCAATAATGCTGGCGTGGAGCATTCTGGTAGCCTTGAAGAAACAAGCGATGACGATTGGCAGCGTGTCATTGATGTCAATTTGACTGGTGCCATGCGAGTGATTCGTACTGCGCTGCCGCATCTTGTTGACGGAACCGGAGCGATTGTGAATTTGGCATCCGTCCTTGGAATTGCTGGTTGCGGTGGTTTTCCTGCGTATTCCGCAACAAAGGCTGGGATTATCGGGTTGACGCAGTCACTAGCCATGGAATTGGCTCCGCGCGGCATTCGCGCCGTTTGCGTGGCCCCTGCCCTAGTGCATACCCCAATGATTCACAAGTACGTCGCGTCCATGACTCAATCAACTCAGGAGCAAGTCCAGCAGGCTCATCCGTTGGGCGTTGGAACTCCGCAGGATGTTGCCTCAGCCGTCGCTTTTATTGCTTCGCGTGAGGCTCGCTGGATTACCGGTATCACACTTCCTTTGGGGTGGGCCGCCGCCTTCCCGTTGCCGATGCAGCACTTCATTTCAGAACAAGGAAGTGCATCGGGTGATGTTGATGAATCGATCAGCATTGAGCCCTGGCTTGAAAAGAAAGAAGAGCAATACCCTCCACGGCGAGCGGCAGGCTAAATTCATTTCGAATGATCATTTCGCTACAATCTCCAAACATACAAATTCCCTTGGAGATGCGGACGAGATAGATGCGAATTCTTATCACGGGTGGGGCAGGCTTTATCGGCGGTCACATTGCCGATTCTCTAACGGCGACCGGTTACGAAATCGCAATCATTGACAACCTCTCAACCGGAGAACGTCAGAACTTTCCAGGGTCGGCGCGTTTCTTCGAAATTGATGTGACCAACGCAACCGCGGTCAAGAACGCACTGGAAGAATTCAAACCAGAGGCCGTTTGCCACCAGGCGGCACAAATGTCTGTGAGTCGATCAGTTCGTGAACCAGACTTCGATGCTGAGGTCAACATCTTAGGACTGATTAACGTTTTGAAAGCGGCAGCAGAGGTCGGTACAAAGCGGTTCGTCTTTGCTTCATCAGGAGGCGTGCTGTACGGTGAGGTGACCGAACCAGCGCCTGAAACGACAACACCGAATCCGGTTTCACCGTATGGAATCAGTAAATGGGCCGGGGAACGGTATCTGCAATTCTTTTCGAATGAACACGGAATGAACACTGTGGCGCTGCGTTACTCGAATGTCTACGGACCACGTCAGAATCCCCACGGTGAAGCGGGAGTTGTCGCGATCTTCTGCACAAAAATGCTCGCTGGCGAACGGGCAAGCGTCAACGGAGACGGAATATACATTCGCGACTATGTCTACGTGAACGATGTCGTCAACGCCAACGTAAAAGCACTAACTGGGAATTCAACCGGATTTTCCGCCTTCAATGTAGGGACCGGAATTCCCACTGATGTGAACCAACTGGCGGATGCGTTGAAGTTGAATTGCCAGGAAGAATTGAAACAACGCGAGTTGACTGTCACCGTACCAGAAGTCGCACACGGTCCAGCGCGAGCGGGTGATCTCAGATCGAATTTGATCTCCTTTGAGAAAATTCAAGCAGAACTCGACTGGGAGCCGAAAACCAAAGTCGAGGAAGGTTTGAAAGCCACTGCAACCTGGTTTGCACAGCGGAAATTAGACGCGTCAACTCCCTGAATTGGTCAATGACTTAGCACTCTCGAACGCTTCAAATCATTCAGTAGATACAGCTGAAATCGAAAACACCCAACCAAAGACAATGAGATAAGCATGGCAACAATTCTTGTGACAGGTGGAGCTGGATTTCTAGGAAGTCACTTGTGTGAGCGTCTGCTCGAAGGTGGTGACGAAGTCATTTGCGTTGACAATTTCTTCTCTGGCCGGAAGGAGAACATTCGGCACTTGATGGACAATCCTCGGTTTGAGGTGATTCGCCATGACATCGTTCATCCGCTCTATATTGAAGCCGATCAGATTTACAATTGCGCGTGCCCTGCCTCTCCGGTCGCTTACCAATACAATCCGATCAAAACGATCAAAACCTCCACCGTCGGCATGGTCAATATCCTCGGTCTGGCGAAACGGTGCAACGCCAGAGTTCTTCACACGTCGACCTCCGAAGTTTACGGCGACCCGGATGTTCACCCGCAAACGGAAGACTATTGGGGAAACGTGAATCCGTTGGGACCGCGCAGTTGTTACGACGAAGGGAAACGCGTCGCCGAGTCGCTGTGCGTTAATTATCACCTCGCTCATGGCGTCGAAGTGCGGATCGTTCGCATCTTTAACACATATGGACCACGGATGGACCCGAACGATGGCCGAGTTGTTTCCAACTTCATCATGCAGGCGCTACGAGGAGAAGATCTAACGGTCTACGGCGATGGTGACCAGACTCGATCGTTCTGCTACGTCTCTGATTTGATTGAAGGCTTCATCCGCATGATGAATCAGGATGAACACACTGGACCTGTCAATCTCGGAAATCCGACAGAGAACTCAATGCTAGAACTTGCCGAGGCCGTTCTGGAAGTGACCGGTTCTTCATCGAAGGTCATCCATGAAGCCTTACCACAAGATGATCCCAAACGACGTTGCCCGAATATCACTTTGGCAAAATCACTCCTGAACTGGGAACCGAAGGTCGATCTCAAAACAGGTCTCGAACAGATTGTGAATTACTACAAAGAGACGCAATTTCAATCTTGAAGCTGCTCGCACTCGACTAAGAATTCACGGAGCGAATGAAAAACAAGTAGGGTGGGTTGAGTTCGTCAATTGCTAGTGAAAGGTGGGAGGTACAAGCAGGTTTGAATGTTTCTGTTCTCGTTGCTCACCGCGAACATCGAGAACGTAACCCACCATTGATGAACGTCACGCGCGTTTGTTGGGTTCCGCTCCGCTACACCCAACCTACTTTGCTCGCACTCGATTGGGCATCCACGAAACGGATGATAGTTTTTCAATGAGAACGCCCTCGTCGTAAGTTTACGACGAGGGCGTAGTGATGTTTTAATTCAATGTCCTCTAATCCCGGCAATGATCAAACAGCGCCGTGGACATATATCGCTCACCGCTATCGGGGAGGATGACGACGATGGTTTTGCCTTCGTTGTCGGGGCGGGCGGCGAGTTGCAAGGCCGCTGCCATCGCTGCTCCGCCGCTGATACCGCAGGTGATGCCTTCTTCACTGGCAACGCGTGGGGCCATCTCAAAGGCTTCTTCGTCTGTCACTTTGACGACTTCATCAACAAGACTCATATCGAGATTGCCGGGGATAAAGCCTGCTCCGATGCCTTGGATCTTGTGTTTGCCTGGATCACCACCGGACATGACCGGACTGTTCGTCGGTTCCACTGCGACCGAGTGAATCGCTTTGCCTTTTTCGTTTTTGAAAAAACGTGACACGCCGGTGATCGTTCCGCCTGTGCCGACTCCGGCAACGAAGATGTCAACGTTGCCGTCTGTATCTGCCCAAATCTCAGGGCCGGTCGTTTTCACATGGATCGCGGGGTTTGCAGGATTATTAAATTGCTGCGGCATGAAGTAGTCTTCCTGCTCGCTCAGTTCGGTGGCTTTATTGATCGCTCCATTCATGCCATCGGCACCGGGAGTGAGAACGAGGTTGGCTCCGAACGATTTGAGCATCATTCGTCGTTCAACGGACATCGTGTCCGGCATGGTAAGTGTGAGCTGATACCCCTTCGCAGCACAGACAAATGCCAGAGCGATGCCGGTGTTGCCGCTGGTTGGCTCAACGACTTTCATTCCTGGCTTGAGAACTCCGCGTTCTTCAGCATCCCAGATCATCGCTGCACCAATTCGGCACTTCACAGAATAGGCAGGATTACGCCCCTCAATCTTGGCGAGAACTGTTGCTCTCAATCCTTTGGTGAGATGGTTGATCTTCACAAGCGGCGTGCGACCGATTGACTCTGCATTGTCTTTGAAAATTGGCATTACCTGAATCCTTCCCCGGTAGAATGATGAATTGTATGATGTGCGTTTCTGAATTATTGTGTGACAGAACCGCAACAACAAGATGAATTTCCCAGATTGACTTTTTTAGTGCCGTTGGTCAGGTTCTACCTGACAGAACGTAAGAGAAGCTTCAATCAAGGAGACAGGGCTAAAACGAGGCGACGTCAGGCAAAGCCTGACCTACCTCGTTGAATGTAAATCTTCATGATTCCTTCGCTCTAATTCTATTGGTCGGAATTTCTGCTATCGGAAACGTAGTGACTTTGCCGATTATTCTGGAAAGACGGCTGCAATCATGCTGGGGGGCATCCAGCATCGGCATTTCTCGCCGAAATGAGTCGTCAGGGGGGATGAATGGAAATTTTGTGCGCTCAATTAGCAGTTCGCATCTCGTGTGTGCTTTCCATGAGTTGTGTCATCTTGATGGCAACAACTCTAACGGCAGAGGACCGCGCGGAATCGGGGTCTGTCATTCAGATTACCAGTTCTTCTTCAGAACAAGTCGGTGAGAAAATCGCAGTGACGACTCTTTCTCCGGGGACTTCGAGCCGTCGAGTACGAAAGAAAGCAGTCAGCGAATTTCCTTACCATTTAATGTCCCAGCAAAACAAAGCAACCGCATTGAGTATTGTTGACGATCTGAGTTTGTATCGGCGTCTGCCAACTCTCGAACTTGAAACAGACAGACGTTGCTACGAGTTCTTCACAAAACACCCAGACATGGCTGTCAGTATTTGGCGGGCAATGGAAATTTCGCGAGTCGAGATGACACGCAAGTCCGAATCACTCTTTGTGACAGACACCAAAGATGGAACGTCCGGTACGGTTCAGGTTCTCTTGAATACTCCAGACAACTATGTTGTGACTTGTCATGGTGAATTCAAAAGTCCTGCAATTAAAAAGCCGATCAAGGCGATTGCGATGATGCACCTCAAACCGACCTTCTCTGAAAACGGGACGGTGACTCATCAGCTTGACATGTATGTTGCGTTTCCTTCTCCGGCAATTGGAGCAATTGCCCGGCTGATTTCTCCGGTCAGTAACCGAATTGCAGATCGCAATTTTGAAGAAATCAGCCTGTTTGTTGAAATGATGTCACTCGCAATGTCTCGACAGCCGGGATGGGTCGAAAAGCTTGCTAATAAAACGAATGGCGTTCAACCAGAAACAACCAAAGAACTCTTGAAGCTCACAGCCGAAATTTACGTCGAGGCCGTCAAGGCTGAGCAGGCGAATACAGACATTACGACAACCATTGGGAGTTTGCTCCCCCCTACTCAAACAGCTGCGCAAGTCGACTCAATCGCTAGATAACGGGTCACTGCAACTGAAACGCCGGAGCGTCTGAGAGTTCTTCGGTCGGCAACATCGCCTCTCGAACTGGGTCTGCTTCAAGTGTGGTTGGTGGCAATGCTTCTGGAGCGGTCTCTTCGATTCCATTTTCGGTCGGAGCTGCTTGAAGTTTTCCATCCCGGGAGATAATTCCGGCGTCTTCTAATGTGACAAACGTGAGAATGAGCAAGAGCATGTATGTGAATGCCGACGGACCAAATTCGCGGCCCCAGAATTTAATTGCAGTTCCAAATGACTTTTTGAGAGATGGAATGGCACCTGACCAGCGAACGGCGTAGATCTCATCCAGTAGCAGATGTGAAAAGAACCCAACTGCAATTGCTCCTGCCATCAGCGCTTTGACTACGACGTTATCGGTGGGATAAAAGAGGTAAGTCACCTCTGCGGCAATCAGGTTGGCTGGAATGCTATGAAACATTCCTCGGTGAACGCTGAGTTTGCTGGTGAACCACGATCCTCCGTAGCGAATGGCGAAATACATCAGCAACATCGTCAGCATGACCGTTTCTGTGTCGGTCGGAAGTTTTGTCCATTTCAAGACGTTTCCGATCAATATCAACGGGGCAACCGCCGCTGTGAGCGAAAAGATCTCCTGCCCTGGTTTTCCTGTTGGGGAATCGAGGTCCGGAAGCATGCCACCGACGCCTGCCAGGTACCCGGCAAGAGCGCCTTGAATGGGAGTGAATCCAAGCAAAAACGTCGCTCCGAGGCCATAACCGACCCCGAGCAATCCGCTGAATCCAACATGCTCCTTGAACGATGCCATTGCGTCCTCCGTGACGCACCTGTTCTAACAAATTGCGAAGTCCACGAATTTATGGACCGCGAAACAAGCTCTTTATCACAGATTTGGCTAAATGGGCAACGGGAATACTCTATTTGCCCGGGGAGACCAGCAGTTCTGGCTTTTCAAGGACCAGGAAATGACCGTGGTCGGCAGTCACGATCATCACGGTTTCGTCCCAAGAGCTGTGTTTCTCGACCCAATCGGTGACCGTTTTCACAGCGGCATCTCCGCTCATGACCGCTCCGATCGAATTGTCGAGATTGTTGTCGTGGTTGGCCCAGTCGACATCTCCGGCTTCAACCATCAGCCAAAAACCTTTGTCGTTCCGCTCCAAAACTGTCAGGGCCGCTGATGTCATTTCGCCAAGCGTGGGATTTTCTTTAATATCGGACTTCGAATACTTCTCTGCAACCTTCTTGCGGCCAATCGGTGGTTGGTAGTCACCATCAGCAGTCTGGTATGGCAGATGGCCTCCTTTCACCCCAAAGAAACCAAAGAGCCGCTTCTTAGAGTCGACAGCCTCTAGCGCCTTCGACATCAGTTGCTCCGTTCCATTGACGCCATCTTGCCGAATCGCAACGACATACTGCCCACCATTTCGCACATTGACTTTCTGCAATGTTTCAGTCGTCAGATAGGCGTTGCCTTCGACGAAGTTCTTCCCCTGCCCGGAGTCTTTAGCACGGACTTCACCGAAACCGGCTCCCAATAAAACATCAACGCCCGAGAGTGGTTGCTTTGGATGACTGATCGATTTCACACCGAGTAAGTCGTTCGTGAGATCCTGATAATCGTGCCGTTTGACATTGTGAGCATACGCTCCCGCAGGCGTGGCATGGCTGACCGGAACGCTTGTGACGACACCAATTCGATATCCCTGTTTCTGGGCGAGATGGGCAATCGTCGTGACCTGTCCAGCATTAGGGTTAATGTTGATCGAGGCATTATAAGTTTTGATTCCAGCGGTCATGCTGGTGGCAGAGCTTGCTGAGTCCGTATATGCCTGCAGGAGGCCGCTCTCTGTCTTTTTCGTCACAAGATATTCTGGCTGAGCTGGGCGTTCCCAGGGAGCCGAGCCTGCGATTTCAAAAACATACCCACCACGGTGAGCCTCGGGGTCTTCCTGAACAGACTGGTCGTCAACATTCACCTTGGCAGCGCTGGTGTATGGGCTTGTGACCATACTCGCGAACTGTGTGGTCCCGTTGGCCTTGTAGTCCTGAAAATGAAATCCGGTCCCGCGACCGGACGTGTAAGTAACACGATTCAACTTGCTAATGCTCGCCGCCTGAGTCGTCTGCCAATCCATCCCGTCAAAGACCACCAAAATGATATTCTTCTTCCCGGCTTTGAGAGCGGCGAGTTGAAGGTCAAAGATGTTCGTTTGATCCATATAAGCCGCATCGGGATTGAAAGTTCGTTTCGGAACTTGTCCATAGAGAGCCTGCAGCTTACCAGCGGAACCATAGGGACTATTCACTCCGGTGTAATACGACAGGTCTACGCCAACCCCGGCATCCAATGTCCCAAAAGTGTAAACAGGGATCAGGCGATTTGAATGTGTCCCCCAGAGTAGATACGTCTCAGGCTCCCACCCCCAATGCCCAAACCTTGCCTTGCCATCTTGAACCGCTTGAGTTTGCAGATCAAAAATATGATCCGCGAAGAGCGATGAAAACAAGAAGACAGAAAGAACCAGGGAAAACAAAAAACGCATTTCAATTCTCAACAAAACAGGGTGACGGTGAAGAAGAAGTAGTCGACCGATTTTCGCGGGAGATGTCAACGATCCTTCAACCAAGTGTACGTGTACAGTGTTAAGTTTTTGAGAACTTTCCAACTTTTGCTTACTCGGCGTCACTTTTGACACTCAACAAAACATTGAATAAGTTCCCATGTAGTCTCGGGTGTTCCACTCAGTGGGAAGCGTTGCCGAGCGATGATTTGTAAGACAAACTTCAAGCATCAATCGAACACGATTGTATTGAACATCGGAGATGAATGGCTCGTCACAACACATCTCAACAACGGACAACTTTGCTGGCTTGTTCAGCAGAAGCGAGTGCGGGTACGATTTTAGGATAACGAGAACTGTGGATCGGCGTAAACCTTTCTCGCCAGCATCTGAACGAGAATCACCGATCACTCGGCAACAACTCATGCGATAAGGATTCACCGTGAAAATTGAAGACGATATTCCATTGCTGGACTCGATTCTTGGTGATTATCGAGAAGCGATTGGCTCGCAGTATGAGCCGTATCGCAATCATGTTTATCGCGTGCTCAACTATTGCTTCGCGTTTCATGATTGCACAGGTGATGACCACGAGAAGTTGGTAATCACTGCCTGCTTCCACGATCTTGGAATGTGGCCGGGTGACAACGTCGATTATCTGGCGCCATCAATCTCGCTGGCCCAAGAGTATCTTTCCAAGACAGAACACGAAGAGTGGTCGACAGAGATCGCATTGATGATCGACTTTCATCACCGCTTCAGAACATACACGGATGCGAGTTACCCTTTGGTGGAAGTTTTCCGGAAGGGCGATTGGGTCGATGCCTCATTAGGCTGGAGGCGATTTGGACTTCCCCGAACGCTCATCCGGCAGGTCTCCAGGAAATTCCCAAACCTTGGCTTTCACAGAAACCTCACTCGACTGGCGTTCAAACAGTTCTTCAAGACGCCTCTTAACCCTCTCCCGATGATGAAGTGGTAAAAGGCGGGGCAACTTGCCACTGAAGAGTGCGATTCCGATCAGGCTGCTTTTTTTGAAGATCGGTTGCGTTTCAAGATTTCATAAAACGGATCGACTTCACTCTTTTCGAATGAGAGAGTTGAATCACCTTTGGCAGAGTTCTCATTCAAGGAAAGAAGTGTTGCCTGTTTTCTGGGATTCGCGAGCAGCGGCGTTTCCTCATCTGAAAGTCCCCAGCGTTGACTGCTACCCAGAGCCTGAGTTGCTAAGGCCCCCAGGAGAACGCCCCCTGCGAGGAATACCAGCATTAATGATGTGTACAGAAGTGTTTCGATAGCTTGGGGACCGATGTTTCGAGCGATCAGAATCGCACCGCCACCGACCATCAATACCAGCGTTGCAACTCCCCACCAGAGGGAGAGTTCCATCTCGATTGTTTCGTGATCTGTCATTGTGATGTCCCGTGCAATCTGTGCTGCGTATGTATCCGGAAGTATGGACGTGGGAATTACACGAATCTCTCGATTTCAGCAAGGTCAATAACGAGGTAAGCAGGGGCGGCAGAGTGGTTTGCATTACGCATCCTGGCGATGAAATCGTCTGCCTTTGAGTTCAAACCGTGGAAGCGAATTCACAGCAACTTGTGTAACTTCTGCTTGAAAATTGAGCCGATCTTTAATGGTTTTGCGAACTTGATCAACGAGCGACTCAACTGAATCTAACGATGCCGCTGTGTTGACGGTCGGTTCGATTTCAACTTTCATGTGCGGCATTGCACGCTGTGTCATGACAACAATTCGGTATTCGGCGACTTCTGGAAATTCCCTGAGTATGGCGTCCAAGCTGGATGGGAAAACATTGTTGCCGCGTATCGTGACCATATCGTCAGCTCGACCAAGGATCCCTCCATCAAGACGCAAAAGCGAAGACCCACTAGGACAAGGCTCAATAGATGCTTTCACCAAGTCGCCTGTCCTGAAGCGAAACACAGGTTGACCATTACGTCCGAGGTTCGTGATGACCAGTTCTCCCAACTCACCTTTCTGAACCGGTTCGTGGGTTTCTGGATCAATGATTTCAGCAATACATTCGGTTTCCAAAATCAATAAGCCGCCTGGTGCGCTGGCGGGTTCAATGCCGAGCGAACCGATATCGGTCATTCCCCAATGGTCGATGACTCTGGCTCCCCAACTTTGTTCAATACGCGCACGAATCGCCGGAATTGCTCCGCCTGGTTCGCCAGCCACGATGATGAGTCGAACGTTGCTTTCGGAGATCGACAGGTCGAGTTGCTCGGCAATTTCAATGAGTCGCATCGCATAGGTCGGAGTGCAGCAAACGACTGTTGCCTGCATTTCCAGAATCATTTTCAGGCGCGCTTCACTTGTCATCCCCCCCATTGTCAGTGAAAGATTTTGACATCGCTGTGCTCCTTCAAACGCAGCCCAGAAGCCAATGAAGGGGCCAAATGAAAAGGGGAATGCAAAAATGTCGTCGTCGGTAATTCCACAGATTCGATAAATCTGAGCCCAGCACTCCATAAACCAGTCCCAACTTTCAGGTGTCTCCAACCATCGCATCGGCTTACCGGTAGTCCCCGACGTTTGGTGCAGTCGGGAATAACTCTGTAGCGGATAAGTCAGATTGGTCCCGAACGGAGGGTGGGCATTCTGATCGTCGACAAGTTCTTGTTTCGTCAGAAAAGGAAGTCGTCTGAGATCGTCGAGCGTCTTAATCTCTGCCGCCTCGATCCCACATGCATCAAACCGATGACGCCAGAAAGGATTCGTCGCGGTCACTTCAGTAAGGAGATGTTGAAGCCGGTGCGTTTGACGAGCCAGCAACGCCTCACGAGAAAGCAATTCAGGGAGAGTATCGGTCATGGATTGTTCAACTGACGTCTCAGCCAAGTAGGGACGGGATCTCGACAGGTGTCAACCTGAGCAGGCAGCGACCAACGGTCGCTCATGTCTCAAGCCAATTGTTGCCAAATCATAACCAAGCCCCATAAGAGGCTTCAATTGAAGAAGCGCGGTGAAGACGAGCAACAAAGTTAGATAGCGCGGAGAACTGCGGCGGCGCTTTGTCCCATGTTAGTTCGGTTGACACTCATGGCCACACGAGTCTCCAGGCGTTGCGGTTCGCGGACGACATTCAGGCGGCAGTTTGGATCCGGGTGCTTGTAATTGAGTGTTGCAGGAAGTTCGCCGTGCTTCAGCGAAAGAACACTACCAGCGAGTTCAACGGCTCCCGAGCCGGCCTCAAAATTTCCGAAGTAGCTTTTCAATGCCATGACTGGAATTTTTTCAGCGTCAGCACCAAAGGTGTTGTGATACGCTTTTGCTTCCACGTAATCGTCGCGACGCGTACTCTTGCCGTGAGCGTTGATGTGACCGACTTCGCTCGATGAGATTCCTGCACTTTTCATGGCAGCGTTCATCGCATTGGTCAAACCACGACCACCAGAGCCGTTCTCGTAGCCACGACCGTCACAGCCGGAGCCAACTCCTAAGACTTCGCAATAGATGTCCGCACCACGAGCCACAGCGTGGCTGTAGCGCTCGACAATGAAGACTGCTGAGCCTTCGCCGACAACTGTTCCGTCTCGGTCCCGATCAAATGGTCGGCAACCGTTTTCCGGGTCGCTTTGTCCAGAAAGGCTGTCGTACAGACTAATACGAGCAATATCGACAGGATGAATGTTCGAGCTACAGGCACCGACGATCATAACGTCGGCGTGATTACGTTGAATACATCGCATCGATTCCTGAAGAGCCAGGAGCATTGAGGCGTCAGCGCTTGTGATCGTATTGTTGGGGCCGCGGGCATCATGCTCAATTGCGACATGGCAAGCTGGCATGTTTGGTAGTTGACGCAGCATCCAGAGTGGAGCGATTTTTCCGAGGCCGTCTTCGCCCCAGCGAGTGTAACCCTGTCGAAGCGATGGGTCAGCAAATTCACGGGCTGCTTCGGCAAGTTCATCAGGAGTGAACGAGATGTGTCCGGCACCAAAATCGACTCCGAGACGTGTTGGATCGATCTGACCACTTCCCAGATCAGCATCTTTCATTGCCATCGATGCGGCAGAAACTCCCAATTGGATGTCCCTGGACATCACTTTGAGGAATTTTTTCTCGTAGACGTGTTCTAATGGGTCGAAATCGTGAATTTCAGCGGCAAGTTTACAAGGGAGCGTGTTCATCGGGACGGAACGTAGTGGCCCAATACCTGAACGTCCGGATACTAGATTGCTCCAGAACCGTTCATTTCCAATTCCGACCGGTGATACAACTCCCACGCCAGTGATGACGATTTCTGGAGTCTTCTTCCCAGCCATCATAGCCAGACCTCAGATTACGGAAAACAAAACCCAAATACCTACAAGCTAAAATAGCCATATCGTATGTATCGGAGCTAAACCGTCGCTTCGATGAGCGACACCAACACGATTCGTGATTCTTCTTCAATGCGTTCCACGCAATATGCAAGAATCCGATCGCAACGGTGCAACCAGTAAGTGACCAAGCGTCCACTTATCCCACGTACGCTTGATTCGGTTCCACGAGTACTTAAATCATTCAGCACGTTATCGACCCCTCGATAACGTCGGTCAAAGAGTTTCTGAGCTTCCTCAGATGCCTGACCCCTCAGGCGGTCTCTCGAACCTTCGTCAATTAGACGCTAAGCAATCTCTAAAGTCAACAAGTTCCGATAGGTTTCCCGAAATCAGCAATGCGTTTTTCCGCATTTACAATTCGAGGTCATGTCCATATTTCGTCAATGACAGTGCCGTCATCCACTATCTGTAGTGGTCGGCCTTCCGGAGTGATGAGTTCTTCAGTGGGATCAATCGTCATGGCGGAGCAGATTGTCGCGAACAAGTCTTCGACATTGACTGGACGGTCAGCGATCTCCATTCCATCGTCACTCGTCTTTCCGACACAGACTCCTCCTTGAATCCCGGCACCACCGATGAGCAAGTTGAAGTTCTTAGCCCAGTGGTCGCGGCCGACTTGCGGAGTCTTCTGGTTAATTTTGGGCGTCCTTCCGAATTCACCCAAACAGATCACCAATGTTTTTTCCAACATCCCCCGTTGTTTCAGGTCTGCCAGAAGTGCCGAAAGCCCCTGGTCTACTTCGCCAGCCGTCTTCGGCATATTCTGCCACAGGTTAGAGTGCATGTCCCAGCCGCCACGTTGAACTTCGACGAAGGGGACACCAGAGTCCACAAGCCGCCGGGCCACTAGACAGCTTTGCCCGAAGGCATTGCTTCCATACTGCTGTTTTGTCTTGTCTGATTCGCCGTTCAATGTGAAGGCACTCAGGCGTGATGAGGTCATCATTTTCGCGGCTTTGCGATAGAGCTCCTGATGCTCATTCGCAATGAAGTCTGCGCCAGTTGTGGCGAAATCCTGATCTTGATTGATCAACATTTCCAGGCGTCGACTTTAACGCTTGCCTGTTACCGAGCCTTTGACATTGCTCGGTAACTGACCAGCTCGGCTCACGACAAAAGGAGCGACTCTAACACCTAAAAATCCGGAACTGACCGTATTACCGATGCTGACGAAGTTCGGGATGTCCGATTCCGGATCGCCAAGTTTATGGGCAACCAAAGATCCGATGTGAGGAAACTTCGTCGGGCCCAGTAAACGATGACCGGTTCGCAAGTGGTACCGCCCACGCTCGTGTGCCGCTTCTTTGCCTGCCATGCTTCGAATGACAGAGATGTCGTTCATCATTGCGGCCAGCTTAGGCCAGTATTCGGCAAATTCGACACCAGGGATTGCTGTCTGAATAGTCTTCGTTGGCCCCCCGTTTTCCTGTCCCGGTTTGGGATCCCAGGTTTCCATTTGACTGGGCGCTCCGGAGAGGAACACCATGATGCAGGCGCGGCCTTCTTTCTTCATTTCCTCAGCGTTGAGACCGAGTGACCGTAAAACTCCCAAACCGGCGAGAGAAGCGAATCCGCCTCCAGCGAGCCGTAGCAAATCCCGACGAGTGACATCGCCGTGTCGATTCATATTTACATGCAGGATATTGTTATTGACCACAATGTTCTCCAGTCAGTTGGCCCTGAGTAATTGATGAGTGAATAATTTCAGATTGAAGCTGTCTCTAACGCTTCGTCACGAATTCAGCAGAGTTCACAAGAATCCACAAGAGGTCGTCAATGGCCTCGTTTCGATTTGCAGATTCTTTGACGAAGCTTAGATAGCGTCCGCTTTCCTCTTTGGTCGGATTCCGAGCTAAAACTCCAAGGAAAGCATCTTGGATCATTTGGTCGTCATTTTTCGTCGCGACCAACTCTTTCTTCAAGGGGCTATTGACCAGACGGCTGTTGAGTGTCGTGTTATTCATCATCAACAACGCTTGCTGTACTTCGCCTTCCAGATCTCGCTGAGGAGTTGAAGGATTCTGTGAGAAAGTCGTGTTGATGGCATTCCACATGCTCTTGTTTTCTCCGATGAGTTGTTGGACATTGTCTGCAACTTCATACGGGCGAAGACGAGCCGGACGGACAGCGGTGAAGAGGTCTGCATCATCATCAATGGTGCCAATTTCTCGTTGGTACGCTCTGGAATTCAAGATAATTCGGTACAACCACTTCGGTTGAAATCCAGCATAGCGAAATGAGGCAGACAATTTGTTCGCGACCAGTTGGTGAATGACTTCCTTGTCTTGCCCCAAACTGTCGACTGCGTAGAAACCATCGCCGATCAATTCATTCCAAACGCGATTGACGTACGCCCTGGCGAACCAGTAATTGTCTGGATTGTAAATGAGGTACGCCGCACCTGCGACACGCCGCTGATCCGGTTTCAAATAGGTCGGAGGTTTTTCGCCAAGCAGGAACTTGGCTTCAACGATTGTTTTTTCTGTCGGGTCGTACTGGTCAGGCATGTAGTATCT
>DAOUPA010000384.1 GCA_030626405.1 Planctomicrobium sp. | reverse complement strand
GGTGGAATGCACACTCTCGCTTGCAATTCAATGCCTCATACGGAGAAATTCGTGATCATTTTGCGGTTGGAGGATACGATTCAGGCCACTACTTCTTACTGGGAACTCGGTTCGCAGTTGACTTTTAAACTGGCTCAAGAGTCATCGCATGATGTCTCAGGCAAAGCCGTTCTTCTCTTACGCAAACCTGAAAATTATACCATATCCCTGGAGTTGACCTATGAGACTCTTTAAATATCTACCGCTGCTTTCGTTGCTCATAGCTCTTTCCAGCACTTCCGAGGCGGGCATCTTCGGTGGCAAGTGCAAACCGACAGGGAGTTGTGACACAGTCGCGTGTGCTCCCTGTCATTACACTTGTTGTCCGGAACTGAAAACGGTGAAAGTGAAAAAACATTGCTGGGAAACCGAATGCGAGCCGGTGTGCATTCCGCGTGTGCAATGTCCGCTTTTTAACTTTTTTCGCAAGACGGACTGCGATCCTTGTACGGAGATACTCTTCAATGGGCGTTCTCTGAATGGCAGATGTGCCGATGTTCGAGTTGTCAAGAAACTGAAAAAAGTCAGCTACGAGTGCGAGAAATGCGTGGTGGAATGGAACGTTCGTTGCGTTTCCTCAAGGGCAAAGAAGTCTTGCGATGGAATCAGCGTCTCTGGGAGTTGTTGTCAAATGAGATGAAAATTAGACTCTCATTTTGAATTGTAGGAAGCAGCCCGCACGACTCGTGCGGGCTGCTTTCGTTGATGCTCTGGTTTGCTGACACAGCGAAAAAGCCACTGACATTCAACATGCCAATGGCCTTGGGGATTCGTAATTCTAACTGCCGATTAGTTATAGAACGGATTGTTTGTTCTTGGTTGAGAAAAGGGTCTTGTGACAGATGGTGTCGTCGATCGTCCTTGGTAAGATGGGATCGTTGGCTGCCTTTGATAAGACGGGGGCGCTGACCGTGGAATGGTTGACAATCCTTGGTAAGGAGAGCTTGTCACATTCAACTGCAAGGGTGATCGAGAATACGGCGTCGACGCGGCACCGTAGTTTCTTGGAAATGCAGAACCATACGGGCGGTTGAAGCTGGTCCCCTGCGTCAAGTGCGGCTGAGTGAATCCATTGGAACGCTGTCCGCAGTTTCCATTTGGGCAGGTGCTTCGCGACGTAGACAGTCCGCCATGCCGTACAGGATTGCATTGACCGCCGTAGCAACCTTGAGTTCTGCCTGAGGGATCATTCCAGATTTGCGACTGCTGACCGAGCGTCGCAGGTGGTGCGTATTTGTAGGGCGTTGATGCTGGAAGTTGAAGTTGAGATCCGTTGTTGTAAGGCGTGAATGATGGAAGCGGAGGAGGAGAATCTATGATGGGTGAATTGTGATTATGTCCAACGTGACTCGGTTGATGATGATCGGAATGGTCATGACCAGCGTGATCGTGACGATGATCCTGAGCATTGGCAGTCAGAGCAGCAGCAAAAACGAACAGGGAAGTCAGAATGGATGTGGAACGAAACATGGTGAACGGTTCTCCGTTGAGTGTCTCAATGAGAGGTCTTTCACGACATGCGAAAAACCGACGTGTTCACCGTCCTTTGTGTGTACAGAAACTTCTCGAAACGCAACGAAATCTTTCGTGGTTCAAAAGAGTGACTGAATGAATCGCTGTCTTAGCGACTTATCTTTGACGTGAGTTTGATGTGCCAGTGATCGACACTTCGCTTAATCACTCTTTCTAATGCAGCCAGCGTGCCAAACTTCTGATGCTGCAATTCTGTGCAACTTTTGCCCTTCAACTTTACCCAGTCTTCCGCATTACGCTCTTTCAATGCATCACAGTGATTTGCGATGTCGTCTCAGTGATGGCAATGAATACCTCAGTTCAGCACATCGGCAGATGTGGCTTTCATTTGCGAAGAGTCAACTCTTTGCAGTATTGTCGTTGTCAACATAGCCCAGCGATTTGTAAATTTTACAGGAATCCATTAATGCACAGTCTGTTCCGCATTTCCGTTTTGGTTTTAATGTTGTCATTCATCGCGTCTAAGGCATATGCGAAGAATGTTCTCCTCCTGATTTCTGATAATCAGACCTGGCACGATGTCGGTTGCTATGGGAATGAAGTGGTTCAAACGCCGAACCTCGATAGTCTGGCGGCCGAGGGGGTTCGCTTTCGACAAGCCTTTGCGACGACTGCTTCCTGTGGTCCGAGTCGAGCGGTCATCTACTCCGGACTGCTGACGCATTCTAACGGTCAGTACGCTCATCCGCATCGGGAACACAATCAGCAAATTCGTCCTGATGTGACGACGGTTTTCGAACGCCTCAAGTCGAACGGGTACCGGACCGGCTTGATCGGAAAAGACCACATTCGGCCGCTGGAACAATATCCGATCGATTTCAAACCGAAAGGAAGCTCGCGCGATGTCGTCACTATGGCGAAGCAGGCAGAGCAGTTTTTTAATGATGGCGACGATCCATTCTTTCTCGTCTTGTCTTTCTCCGATCCGCATCCAACATCAATCGACGGAGTCGGATGGGGAGTGAGGCGGCAGATCGAAGGTTACACGCCGCTTGAATACAATCCGAACGATATTCAGGTTCCTGGTTACCTGCCGAATACTTCCGAAGTTCGTGAAAGCATTGCCGGATATTATCAGCTGATCAGTCGCATGGATCACGGCGTCGGACTCACACTCGATGCATTAAAGAAATCAGGCCATGCGGATGAGACGCTCGTGATATTCATCTCTGACCACGGAACATCCGAACCGGGGGCGATGGGAACACACTATGAACCAGGCGTGCGCGTTCCATTCATCGTTCGGCAACCGAGTGGGAAGGCAGGAGTTGTCAACGGGGCACTCGTTGCTTTCACTGATATCACACCGACAATCCTCGACTGGACGAACACAAAGTTTGACGCCGACGACATTCACGGTCGCAGCTTTCTGCCAATTCTCAACGATCCGACACCAAAGGGCTGGGACTCCGCAGTTCTCAGTCATGTGGGTCACGATGTGTTTGCGTATTACCCGATGCGAACTTTGCGACATCAACGTTACAAACTGATCTGGAACGTGACTTGGCAAGCTGAGTACCCACTGCCGATTGACACTTTCCAGCGTCGACTCTGGGCCGGGATTCGTCGCGAAAACAAAAAGATGATCGGTCCCCGCACCGTTGACCGCTTCCTCCACCGACCTCAACTTGAACTGTACGATCTCCAGACAGACCCTTGGGAGATCAATAACCTCGCCGATCAACCTGAGTTCGCTGCACAAAAAGAAAAAATGGTGAACGAACTGCTCGCAACGCTTTCCAGACAAGGCGACCCGTGGTTGAGGAAGTACCAACCAGAATGATGGAGAATGCTTTCACTCCTTTTTCTTCTTTGTGCCTTTGCGTAAAGAGTCAACACTTTTCAATCACGCGAACAACCCCGGACCGCGACCAGCGCGATACGGGGTTGTGTTTGCAATTTTTAGAACGTGATAAACGAAAGCTCGTCCTAGATCACGCCGCCGTGAGTTCTGTATGGAGTGGCGAGGTCAGGCATATCGAAGCCCCAGATGCGTTCCCAGATGTTTGGAACGTGGCGATAGTTTTCTGATTGGTAGATCAACTGGCGGACGCGCCTGTCCGGGCTCGCTGACCAGATGGGAACCACACAGCCGGACGAAACCGTCAGGGTGGCCGTTAACACGATCAGCAGCAACAGTTTCCGCATCGGTATCCTCCTTGACTCCTCGAGACTTTTGGTAAGTCTGCGGGGAGAGTCGACTGCCGACACCGTTTGTGATGACGGGGTCGACGACAATCCTGATTCATCTATGAAATTTGCAGAAAGTTCTGCAACAAGTGACTTCGCTGATGACCTCAGGATCGACGGAGTGATCCTAAGGCTGTCCTCCCGGAGGAGGATAAGGGGCCGGTGTGCTTGGTGTTGGAGGGGCCGACGGAGTAGTCGGACTTCCAACCGAAGGTGTTTGTGTCGCTGGTGTTGGGGAAGGAGGAGCAACTGGATTCGACTGCTGGGGAGGAGTCGTTGGTGCTTCGGTTGCCGATTCGGCAGCGAGAGCAGACTCTTTCTCCAAGTGTAAAACTCGCTCTTCCATCTCCTTTCCAGGCTTGAATGTCACAACGAACTTTTCAGGGACATCTACACGTTCGCCAGATCGAGGGTTGCGGGCCTTTCTGGCAGCTCGCTTCTTCACCTCGAAAACTCCAAAGTTCCGCAGTTCTATGCGTCCTTCGGCAACCAACGTATCGATAATCGCTTCAAATGTTCTTTGAACGATTTCCTTCGTTTTCAGTTGGGTGAGCCCACACTCTTCAGAGATTGTCTTGACGATTTCTTTTTTTGTCACGACTCTCTTCTCCCGGCTAACTGATGACATGCATCACTGAGGTTGCAGTATTGAGAATGACTCAACTTTAATAGCAACAGTGACTTACTGTCAAGTAGTTGTTTCGGAAGTGAGTGTAAACGAACCCTTGAAAAGGAATCCATTCAGACACACACTTGTCATCGTCGCCACAGCACCCTCACATGAGGTAAAACCCTGACAATCCTCAAAGTTTGCCTCAATTGACTCATTTCCAGCTCACGACACCACTCAAAAGGACAGATGGCAGTGAAACACCGAAAACTTCACGACGGGCAGGAAGATGGTCTTATCCCTTTGGAGTCATTGGACTTAAGTGAAACGAAAGGGTTCGCGGAATTACTACGGGCAATGGCAAAAACGTCGTTTGCAGGCCGCCAGCTTGGGAAATCGCTCGATGTTTTTCTGGAAATGGCCCGCGACCCAGATTGCCTTGTGGTGATGACACTTTCCGGTGCAATGACTGTCGCGAAGATGGGAACAGTTATTTGTGAAATGATTGATCGAGGGCTGGTGGATGCGATTGTTTCGACCGGAGCCCTCATTGCGCACGGGCTGACAGAGTCGATCGGGTTGTCACATTACGAGTACGATCCAACAAAAAACGACAAAACACTCTTTGAACAGGGCTACAACAGGGTTTACGACACTTTGGAGATGGAAGCGAATTTGAACGACGTCGAAAGACTCGTTCGCATGGTTCTTGATGAGTCCACTCCTCCTGACGGTGGTTGGTGCTCGTCGCGAATCTGCCGAGAGTTGGGGCGAAAGCTGGACGAGATTGGCGAAGGTCGCGGAATCTTGCGGAGTGCATTCCAAAAAAACGTGCCTGTCTTCATCCCAGCGTTTACTGATAGTGAGGTCGGGTTGGATGTTTCCACCTGGGCGATGCAGAAAGCCTTGGCGGAACAGGACTCATCCAAGCTAAGTCACGAAGAAGCCTTTCAGGCGGTTCCACCGTACAATCCGTTTTACGATCTTCAAGAGTACGCACGTCTCGCCGGGCAGTCCAAACGTTTGGGGATCTTCACAATTGGCGGAGGTGTCCCCCGCAACTGGGCACAGCAGGTCGCCCCTTATATCGACATTACGAACGAGCGCGTCGGCACGTCGTTCCCTGCACCGCGCTTTCAATACGCAATTCGAATTTGCCCGGAACCAGTCCACTGGGGTGGCTTGTCAGGTTGTACATATTCAGAAGGAGTCAGCTGGGGAAAATTCATCCCTCCAAGCGAAGGCGGTCGCTACGCCGAAGTCCACTGCGACGCCACCGCCGTCTGGCCGCTTTTGATGCGAGCGGTGTTTGAAGAACTTGATAAGGAGTAGGCGTTGATTTTTCGAAATATAAATCAAATCACGAGCCAGACTTTGAAGTTTCCGTAGGTCATGCTCCTGCATGACTTCCTTGAATTCGTTCCGAATGCCGGTCACACAGTCTCACGGAACAGCATGAACCAGCAACAAATTCTTCCCGTCTTCGGACCAGTCGGTGGTGCCGACGATGACGAGGCGGTCTCCGCTTTTGAGGACTCCTTTCTCGACGCCCCAGGCAATCGCAAAGTCTCGCATTTTCTGTGAGGATTCCTCACGAATGGAGGTCACGACGGCGTGGACTCCCCAGGCAACTGCCAGGCAGCGGGCGGTGAGCGGTTGGTCTGTGAGAGCGAGAATCGGGACTTCGCTGCGCAGCTCTGATACTGCAAACGCGGTTTTTCCGCTTCTGGTGAGAACGACAATCAAGCTGGCGTTGATTTCCTCGGCTGCATAAATCGCACCGAGGGTGACACCTTTCGTTAATTGTGTTGCAGTATTTCTTGAGTCATGCCCGAGCGGCAGTTCCTTGTTGGAAACGACAAGCGGCTCTGCCTCACGCACAATGCGGCTCATCATTGAAACGACACCGGCTGGGTTCACGCCGACGGCAGTTTCGGCGGAGAGCATCACGGCGTCTGTTCCATCGAGAACGGCGTTCGCAACGTCGGTCACTTCTGCTCTAGTCGGCAGTTCATTCTGCTGCATACTTTCGAGCATTTGCGTTGCAGTGATCACCGGCACGCGGTGCTTGTTGCAGGCGCGAATGATTTGCTTCTGAATTGCAGGGACGCGGACGATATCGATTTCGACTCCAAGGTCTCCGCGCGCGACCATGACGACGTCGGTTTCCGTCAAGATGTTTTTAAGGTCGTCGACGGCTTCGGGCTTTTCGATTTTCGAAACAATCATCGGTCGATAACCGGGATTGGCGTCCTGAATTCGCTGTCGCAGTTCTCGAACATCCTTCGCGGTTCGCACAAAGCTGAGACTGATGAAATCGAGTTGGT
>DAOUPA010000447.1 GCA_030626405.1 Planctomicrobium sp. | reverse complement strand
CTCACTCGACAACTGGAGTTGCGCGTGCTACCTGCCGGAAGTGGGCAACACCGCCGAGCCGGGCACAGTGGTATCCTGGGCTGAATCCTCGGCCGTGAACTACGGCAACTCGGTGCTCGGACTGCACATCAACCGGATGGCAACCGGCATGGAAGTCTTGTGCGCCATCGCCGGGAAGGTGCCGGTGTTCGGTCTGCTCACCGACGAAGGTCGCAAGGCCAAGTGGCATATCGATGTAAGGCTCTCAAAGGAGCCTCATTGGGGCGCCCTTGGAGGCGCGGTCGGCACGAAGGTCGTAGAGCAAATTCCTTACATTACCGGCATCGATCAGTGGATCGGCATGAAGGAAGGCAAGCCCGACCTGGTTTCGATGGGTAAACTGAAGGCCTTCGGGTCATCCACCGCCTCAAGCGGCGCCGTGGGGCTGTATCACGTGGAGAAAGTCACGCCCGAAGCAAAAGAGCAGGGTCGCAAGCTCCTGGCGGATGATCACCAGACCTACGTGATCGACGATGCCGAGCTCGCCCGGGTGATGGGCACTTTCAAGAACCTCTGGAAAGATCCGGATGGCGACCCGACGTCGGTCTACATCGGTTGTCCACACAACACCTATGACGAGATCCTTTACTGGAGCAAGAAAATCGACGAAGCGCTAAAGAAAGCGGGGCAGGAGAAGGTCGCCATCCCGGTCGTTATGGCCTGTCCGATTGTGGTGAGGAACAAACTGCTGGACCAGCATCCCATCCTGCTCAGGGACGTGGTCCGCGCCGGTGTGCAGTTCACGACCATCTGCACCCCCGCCTACCAGGGGCTCAAGGGCATGGCGGACATCGATCGGGGCGTGACCAACTCCAACAAGGCCCGCTTCTACTCGAGACTGCGACTTTTCGGCGACGACGATCTCCTCCAGATAGCAATGACCGGGAAATTGCCCACTTGATGTGGACCGATGCAATCTGAAACAAATCAATTAGAGCACTAGAATGAGGAGATAAAAATCATGGCAAAGAAGACCTTCAAAGGGCGCGTAGTCCTTCCGGGCAAAGTCACCGGCAAAGCAACGGTTTCCAAGCAGGCGTTCAACACGAGCGGCTCGTACATAGAGAACATGTTCGCGGGGAAAACCGACGCCGCGCCCTGTACCGACTCCAGCAACAAGGAGCTGTTCGGCAAGGACATCTCCGGTGCGATCCTCTGCACCCCAACGACCGTCGGGTCGACCATGGGCGGCATGTGCCTGATGGGGATGAAGGCGATCGGCGTGGGCCCCGAGGCCCTGCTGTTCTCCAAGCCGATTGACACGCTGGCCGCTGCAGGTGTACTCATGGCGGACATCTGGAAGGAACAGCGCATCGTGACGATCGACATGCTCGGCGACGAGTTCCTGGAGACTGTGAAAACCGGAGATCCGATCACGATCCACGAGGACGGCACGGTCGAGGTTGGGTGAACCGCCATCGTCGACGAACAACTCAGCGAGCCCCGGTTGACGAGTCAGGTAAGCATGAGTTCCTGGCTGCGTTCAAAATTTCCATTGGAACTGCGTGTGGAAACCGGCGCCTTCATTGTCGAGGAGTGCCACGTAATCTGTTTCGCGCCAGGTGAATTCAAACCCAACTCGAAACAAAGGTGTCACGTCCCAAATGATGTTCGAGAAATAGGTTTGATTTCGAGAACGCTGAGTTGGGTCCAGATCACGGTCCACGGGGTCGTCGATGCCGTAGCCCCAGTGAGTGTGCAGAGACTCCGTCATGTAACAATAAAGTTCGGCAAACCCGCCAGTGGTGCGAATAGATTGAAAATTGACAGTATTGGTCGTCTGTGCAATCCCGGCCGTGTATGAACCCAAGCCTTGACCTGTGAAGAATTCGCCGTTCACACCGAAGCGGTCGTTGATCTCCCAATGCAGATCCGTGCCCACTCCCCAAATATCGGCGACGATCTCGGTGGTTCCGACTGGCTCAGTTCGCACCTGACCAACCAGTCCGGACACACCGACCTCGAAGGGCCGCTGTTTTATCAGGCCGCCCTTAGCAGGACCCAGTCCGTAAGAGAGACGGCTTTCGATATTCGGCCAGCCGTTGTCTTCATTGATAGAGAGCTCGCTATTTATATTTGTGCTGATTGGTTCGGTGAGCGCCAACTTGTAGGTCCATTGGGTGTCATCGTCGACGTGAATGTACCGCTCTATCCGGAATTGCCCTTTGTAGACGTTCCCCGAGTTTCCCGAACTGCCGAGCGCCCCCCAGACGAGCATTGTGGGATTGCGCGAGTTGAAAACCCCCAACTGCAAACCGGCTGAGATACGCCAATCATCGTTTCTGAGTTCACCCCAAACATTCAGTGGTAGGATTCCATAGCGATCGTCGCTGACAGAGTCATTGAAGAAAAAGACTGTCGCAAGACCTCCGGTTTGAAAAGGACCGACATCCGGCCCTGTGAGCTGTAAGCCCAACAAACTGGCCCGAGCGTGAATGGAAAGGGTATTGTCGTTGTTTTCCAATGGTCGGCGATTGCGAAGATAGAACGGGCTTCCTGGTGGCTCCGGCCGTGCGGTGTTGAATAACATGTCGAATTTCAACAGCCCAAAGATTTTTGCGGTGAAGTAAGGCTCCAGAGTCGTCACACGGGGGCAGTCAACACAAGGTGCCTCAGCTGGAGGGCATGAATGGGTGAGGCTGCAATCGTCGAGTTCTTTGATCCCGAAGGTGCAACCATCGTCATTGGAGTAGAAGCCTGTATCGTAAACGGAGCTGGTCAGATACGACGCTGCCGTAGTGGGGGTCGACGTATTGAAGTTAGACGACTCTAGCACGATTTGCTGAAGTCGCCGCCCTTCCTCACGAAGTCGGGCGTTTTCGGTCTCGATAGCTTCTAGGCGTCGAGTGATGCTCTGATACTCGTTCAAAGTAGGAGCAGGTCCGGTGCCGGCTGGCTTCTGGTGTTGGTACCCAGTCACGTCCGTCAATGCGCGAGGTGAACTTGTCGGGCCCTGAGCGAATGCGGTGTTCACTACAGCAACCACAACAACACAGGTGATCCATAGCCTACACATAGCCATCTGAGCCGCTGTTCATCGATTGGAATGGGGGAACTTGGTAGTGCCGACGACTACTTGTCGGATACATCGACTGTTAAAATAGGCTGACTTTAACGATTTCGGAGAGTTTGAGGTTTACTGACTTTCGAGTTGATGGATTCGTAGCACTCAGCGCATGTGTGCCCATGATGTCGGAGCCGAGATTCAGTGTGCGTAATAGCACATGATGAATGAAATTCGCGCCCGCGTAAGCAATCGCCTCTGAGGGCGTCAGCGGCCCGTTTGTTCACGCAGTCCTATGACAGCATTCATTGGAAACTGAAGGAGTAAGATTAGATTCAACGATCATAGTCATTCGTCAAAATCTTGTCTTTGGTGGAGAAGCAGCAAGACTTTTGCAGACTACTCGTCTCCTCATCTAAGCATGGACAGCTTTACGCTGACGCAATTTGCGTACACGTTGGCGTTGTGGGGCTCTTCGCGACAGAATTATCCAATCATTGTTTTTTTGCTTTCCGGTCCCCGATTTGCTCCTGCTAAATTACAGGTTCGGGCTGTTCGTTTCGCTACCACCGAGAGATGATCCAGGGAAAGGGGCAATTGTTGAAATTTGTGACTTACCAATGCCGTCGCACCTTCCCGAGTGAATCACCCAAGAGCGACGAGTCGGAATCTTGATGAGCTTGAGAGACCTAACGCTCTCAGCTTCGTAATAAAGTCCGAGGTGTTTCCAGAATGCACGAAAAATACCATTGCCAATTCACACTTCGAATAGTCCTGTCAACTGTTGCGATCGCCGTATTTACTTTTGTGCCAACGCTTGGTTGGGCCCAAGAACTCACAGCTGTTGAAGCTCAGACGATTGCTCGTGAAGCCTACATTTACGGTTTTCCGATCGTCGAAAACTACAAGCTTATGTATGCCAATGCAATCGACACTGATGGTGACGAATACGAAGCCCCCTTCAACACACTGACGCATCGAGACCATATTTTCAGCCCAGCCAACAGGACGGTTGTCACGCCTAATATCGATACGCCGTATTCTTTTCTGTGGATGGACCTGAGAGCTGAGCCACTAGTACTCGGCGTTCCGAAAATCGAGGATGAACGGTACTACTCGATCCAACTGATCGATCTGTACAAATTCTCTTTTGATTACATTGGTTCCCGGGCAACCGGTAATGGCGCAGGCCAGTATTTGATTGCCGGCCCCAACTGGACCGGTAAAGCTCCTGCGAATATCAACAAAGTCATCCGGTGTGAAACAGAATTTGCGATGGCCATCTATCGGACGCAATTGCGCGGGCCAGACGATCTTGAGAATGTCAAGAATATTCAAGCGAAGTACACAGTCAAGACGCTGAGCAATTTCCTCAGTCAAGCAAGCCCCAAGCCAGCCACCAGGCTTGAGTTTCCACTAACTGAGTCGGCTTCTGCACCGGACTTGACGTTCTTCTCAACACTCAGCTTTCTACTGAAACTCTGCCCGCCTCACGCATCGGAGAAGAAACTCATGGCACGACTCGCGCGAATTGGTGTGACGGCCAGTTCGCCGTTTGATGCCACCAAACATTCTCCTGAAATCCAAGAAGCTCTGAAGATTGGCATTGGCGAGGGCGGTGCTACTATCAGGTCCGCCACATCAACCCTGAAAGCGGCCGAAGTCATTGGCACACGCAACTATCTTAAGGGCGACTACATCAAGCGGGCGGTGGCGGCGAACCTCGGGCGCTACAGTAATTCCAAAGAGGAAGCCCTGAATCCGTTGTACCTCAGCGATGCTGAGGGAAAGCCCCTCGACGCCAGTAACGCAAATTACGTTTTGAAACTTGGCCAAGAAGATCTACCACCTGTCGACGCGTTCTGGTCCCTCACGATGTACGACAGCAATAGCAAGGCACTCGTGCCGAACCCGATTAACCGTTATGGGATCACTTCGTCCATGATCCCAAACCTCACACGCGACGCTGACGGTGGACTGACGTTCTACGTCCAGCCCGAGGCTCCATTGGAAGAGCAGTTGGAGAACTGGTTACCGGCCCCCAAAGGACCGTTTTACATGGTCATGCGACTCTACTATCCGAAGCCGAAAGCCTTCGATGGCACTTGGACACCGCCACTCGTCTGGAGAGCGGACGAGGCACCGACACAAATGACTCCAAAACCCGCAGGCGCTGAGTCAGCTGAAGAGGTCAAACCTTCCGTGCTTGTCAATGAACCAAAGCCCGAGATGGAACGTCCGACGATCTGGGGCGAACCGACGGAAGTTCAAATCTTCATTTACGTCATCGACGTGGATGAAGTGAATTCCGCAGAGCAAAGTTTTGCAGCCAGTGTGTATCTCGAGGCCCGTTGGAAGAATCCGTTCCTACGCCACAAAGGCCCGGGGCCTATGCATCGCGGCATCACTGATGTTTGGAATCCGAGGCTGACGATTATTGGCCAGCAGATGGCTTGGCGGTCGTACCCTGAGTCGGTCGAGATTCAACCAGATGGTACGGTCACCTATCGTCAAAAAGT
>DAOUPA010000354.1 GCA_030626405.1 Planctomicrobium sp. | reverse complement strand
GCGTCATTTCCAGTCGTTGTCCCAGCATCGACAGCTTCACTTTCCCATCTTTCGACTGGAGTCCATAGGCAGTCGCTTCTTTCCAACTCACGTTGGTGGAAAGTTCGAAAACAAAATCATACGGCTTACTGGGATCGGGCCGGAGCGGGCCTTTCATTGAAAGGTCCGAGATTTCGACATCCTTGAATTTGACATTCTTTCTAAGTTCCTCCGGAAGCAGCTTCGTTAACCCTTCGGCAGGTGATTGAAACTTGCCTTTGGAATCAACGACCTGCTTCCCGGAAACATCGGTCACTTCCCCTTTCAAATCAATCGAGGTTTCATCGAGTTGCGCGTAGAGTCGACGGACATCAATTCGGTCATCGGCGCGCGAATAGAATGCATCGACATCGAGTGCAACCGGAGGCTGGCTGCTCGCTCTGGTCTGGTGATCAACAAACTGCGATTGCAGCTTAAGCATCAATTCTTCCTGACCAACGCGTTCCACCGACCCGATCAACTTTCCAGTAACCGGTTCCAGTGGAAACAGAGTTGGGAAATACGACTGCACCAAGGGTCGCAAAGCTGAAAACGATTGCTGAACGCAGTCGACATTCAAAGACAAAGTTTCCACTCTGCTCCGAGATGCTGCGCCGATCCAATTCGCGTTGAGCTGAAGTCCGCTTTCGTTACTCCCTCCCAGCTTATGAGTCGCGACCTGAGCCGCAAGAATCAGCGACTGTTGCGGGGTCATCCCTGGAACGAAATGATACGTCCCGGTGACCGGCTCCCATTGCGCCAACACTTCCCCGGATGAATCCGTCAACTCAAGCTGACTTTCGATCATCTGAATTGTCATTTCCCGTTCCATCTGCGGCACGCTGTACTTGAAAATCTCCTCCAGCACCTCATCGAGGTCAATGGAGGTCATACCCGATTCGCTCGGTTCCAGATGTGGCACGACGAAGGATGCGTTCATCCCTTCGAATTCGAGTTCGACGGGTGCTTCAGGACGGCGAAAGAAATCCCACAGCGACTGATTCGACGTCACCGCCTTCACATGAACGAGCTGTTTCCCGACATCGTTCTTATAGGTCACGTCATTCAGCAATATTGGGGACTGCCAGCCAAGAGACGCGTCGCCGATTTCAATGTTTCCTGGGATCTGCTCGGAGATCCATTCTTCTCCAAGATTTTCATGCAGGAAGTAAGACGCCAACCACGGCAGCGTGAACAAAACAATCCCGCCGACAACCGCTAGATTGATGAAGTACCGCCGAACCCGAGCCAGAAAGCTGATCGGCTTCTTGCGAGACTTTCCCGTTTTCTCTTCTTGTGAAGAGTCAGTAACATTCTTTTCCGCCATGAATCCGCCTTATCATCCGTAAAATCAAAGCCCATTTCGCTGAATCTTCGCAGCATCCTTCCAATTATTACACCTTCTCTACTCAGATTACCATCCGAGAATCAGAAGTTCTTCCGTTCTGTTGAACTCCAAGCCGTAGAGACATAGCATCAGTTCTTAAATCATTAGACACTCAAGCACTTTTTGATTTCATGTTGGTTGTTTGTGGTAAACAAATGTCACAGCGGTCACGTGCAGAGTTTGCCTGGTGACGTACTTGAAGTGCGTCGCTAAACACCGATATGAATAGGCCCTCTTCACACTATACACTCACCCCTAGCCCCTAGACCTATATCACCATGTCCGACGCAATCGAATCCATTCTACAAGAAGATCGCCAATTCGCACCTCCTGCTGAGTTCACAGCCAACGCTCTCATCTCTTCCGAGGAGCAGTACCAGCAAATGTGGCAACAGGCAAAGGACGATCCGACCACCTTCTGGGGCGATCTCGCCAAGAAAGAACTCGACTGGTTCCAGCCGTTTGATTCTGTCATGGAAGGCGACATGCCTGAGACGAAGTGGTTCCAGGGCGGCAAAATCAATGCGTCTTACCAATGCCTCGACCGGCACCTGACAACGTGGCGAAAGAACAAAGCTGCCATCGTCTGGGAAGGTGAACCGGGCGACACGCGGACCCTCACCTATCAGGAACTGCACCGCGAAGTTTGCAAATTCGCGAATGTTTTGAAACAACTCGGCGTCGAGCCGGGCGACCGCGTCACGCTCTACATGCCGATGGTCCCTGAACTCACGATTGCTATGCTCGCTTGCGCTCGCATCGGAGCGACACACTCGATCATCTTCGGTGGTTTCAGCGCCGAAGCGATTGCAGATCGAAACAACGATGCTCAGGCAAAAGTCGTTGTCACCGCCGATGGTGGCTGGCGTCGCGGCAAAGAAGTCTCGCTGAAAACAAACGTCGACAACTCCATGGAGAAGTCGAAGTCGGTTCAGAAAGTTGTCGTACTCCGGCGCACAGGTGGCGATGTCGAAATGGTTCCTGACCGCGACTACTGGTGGCACGACCTCATGGAGAATGCGTCCGCCGAATGCGAAGCGGAACAGCTCGACTCCGAACACCCGCTCTTCATCCTTTATACTTCTGGCTCGACCGGCAAACCAAAAGGCGTCCTCCACACGACCGCCGGCTACATGCTCGGTGCGCAAATGACCTCTCGCTGGGTCTTCGATTACAAAGATGAAGACACCTACTGGTGTACCGCCGATATCGGTTGGATCACCGGGCACAGCTACATCGTCTACGGTCCGCTGGCGAACGGTGTCACCTCGGTGATGTACGAAGGCGCTCCGAACTGGCCTGACGAAGGCCGCTTCTGGGAACTCGTCGAGAAGCATCGCGTCAACATTTTCTACACCGCACCAACCGCCATTCGCGCGTTCATCAAATGGGGCGATGAGTGGCCTCAGAAGTACGACCTCTCCTCGCTGCGACTCCTCGGCACTGTCGGTGAACCGATCAATCCTGAAGCCTGGATGTGGTATCGCAAAGTGATCGGCGGCGAACGCTGCCCGATTGTCGACACCTGGTGGCAAACCGAAACCGGCGGCATCATGCTCAGCCCGCTCCCTGGCATCACCGCCACCAAACCCGGTTCCTGCACCACACCACTCCCCGGCGTCGTCCCTGCCATTGTCACTGAAGATGGAAAAGAACTCGACGTTAATCAGGGCGGCCTGTTAGTCATGACCCAACCCTGGCCGCACATGCTCCGTACACTCTACGGCGACCACGACCGATTCATCGAAACGTACTTCGCCAAGTTCGACGGCAAGATGTACTTCGCTGGCGACGGAGCCAGAAAAGATGAAGACGGCTTCTACTGGATCATGGGCCGCGTCGACGATGTCCTCAACGTCTCCGGTCACCGCCTCAGTACAATGGAAGTCGAATCGGCACTTGTCTCGCACGAACTCGTCGCGGAAGCCGCCGTCGTCGGCTTTCCGCACGAACTCAAAGGCGAAGGCATCTGCTGCTTCGTCATCCCCAAAGGCGACATCCCCGCAGACGAAGCCAAAGAAACTCTCCGGCAACACGTCCGGACCCAAATCGGAGCCATCGCCACCCCCGACCAAATCCGCTTCACCCCCGCCCTCCCCAAAACCAGATCCGGCAAAATCATGCGAAGACTCCTCAGAGACATCGCCGCCGGCAGAGAAAGCACCCAGGACACAACCACGTTAGAAGACCAAAGCATTCTGGAGAAACTTCGCGAGGAGTGATCTTTTGACAAAACGGAGTGGCCCCGAACGATTTTCGTTTGGGGCGGCGCAGCCGTGAGAGGTTGCAGAGAGGACATCATTCTACCTCGAATCTCCAGCCGCCATCTTCTTTAACCTAGGCAAAAGAACCTGAGCCACGGGCGTTTGCGTGACAGGCAGTATTTTACGAGTAGGTGATCCCGCCAAAGTATTGGGTTAAAAGGAAACGTTTGGCTCACTTCCATTTGTAGTATGTAAATCTGTCCAATTCTTGGCGTCAATTCCATTGGAGACAAACAGGACGGCCCCACTTGCTTTAAGCACATGAACTCCCGCAACATGGCTGCTCCTAGACCCTGCGAATGACGCAGAAACAGTCGCTGAAACTCCACATGGAAGCGGTTTTTCTGAGTTGCACATTCCAGAAAAAGGCACCATGTCACCTGCCATTACTCTACCGTAAAAGTCCTTGCTCCCGTTCGGAGTGTATCGTGACATATAAAGGCTACCACCAGGAAAAGGTGTGACATATGCCCCGCGCAGGTCGAGACCAAAGCCTTGACTCACTTCGGCAATTAAGGCGGTCTGATCCAATCCATCTGTGATGTCACGAAAGCGGGTTGATTTCCCACGAGAGAAAGGCGCACCAAGAAATTCAATACCTGAGTCAGGATTGCCATCTCCATCCAAGTCTTCGTTTTGTTCCCAATTCGTATTGCCCCAATTGACTGCATAATTTCCTCTGGGGCAATTCACAACAGGCAATCCAAGTTGACTTCCGAGAATCTCGTTGACGTCATATTCAAATAATCGATCTCCATCACTTGGGCAACGCAGAATCGGTAACTCAAGTGTGATAATTGCGTGATTTGCATTGAGCCCACTAATCAAGAAAGGGAGTCGAAGATCCACTAATCCAAAAACACCGGAAGAAAAGTCAAACTGATTGTAGGCATTTGCCTGGTCTAAGTGGGGGAGCAATTGGAATACCCATGGTGTTTCCGCAGATTGGTTTTCGGGGTGAATGTACCCTGAATTGTTGACAAGCGTGTTGAACGCCTCTTCTACTGAAAGAAACTTCGTGACTGTTCCAGGCGGCAGTGCCCGGTGTGTATCATGGTAGTTGTGCATCGCAATGCCGAGCTGTTTTAGCTGGCTCTTGCACTGTACTCGTCTTGCCGATTCTCGGGCGGATTGAACAGCAGGGAGCAATAAGGCGACAAGAATTCCCGTAACTGCAATAACAACGAGCAACTCGATCAGAGTAAAACCAAACTGAATTGTCCGACCTGAATCAGATTGTGATTGATTTTCCACAATACTGCCCCTCTCTATCATCGTTCCGACTTTTTGAAACTGCCATTGCTACTAACGATGACAGGAAAATTGCACCAAAAGTGTAATCAGACCATCGAGAATACATCGTTTTGTAAGACACTGCTTTCACGCTTGTTTTTGAATAACCGAGAGTTTCAATTTCATCTAATTTTGAGATTTTTCCAAAACAATCGATTACGACAGAGTCTCCGCCCAATGCACAACGAACATATGTCTTTCCGGATTCGATTGCTCTCATTGCCCCACTCGCAGTGGCACGCTTGTGAATTCTTGAATCTCTCGCGAACGATTCATTCGAGACGTGAATAATGAGCTTCGATGAACCCAGTTCCTGTGCAAGTTCCGGGAAGAAAATGTCATGACAAATGAGAACCCCCATTCTGGTGTCAACACCATTCAAGTCAAATTCATTGAGAGTTGTCCCTGGTTCCACCAGCACGCCAACCGGTTTAATTCCCAATTGTCTTTCAATAAACGTGTGCTGTTCAAGAAATGGGGCAGGATGCCGTTTATCAGCATACCCAATGACTTTATTGCCCTTTAGGAGAAACGCAGAGTTGAACAAGCCTGGTGGAGAATTGCCAAGACGTATCGCGCCCAGCAAGCATGTGAAATCATGCTGATCACCCAAAATGAATTGCCCGACACTTTCGGATGTGACAACTCGATTGGCAAGCGTTGCTTCTGGCCAGATGGCTAAATCAACTCTTCCATGCTGCAAGAGTTTTTCATGGATTTCAAAAATCTTATTCGGGCTAGACACGCTTTGTGGAATTATTGCCACGTCCAAAACTGGACCAGTCACTCTAGGAATTCGACAAGAAAATAGGGAGAGACCAATGATAAACAAAACGGTGAAGTACCAACTCAATTCAATTCGCTTTCGCGTCCAGGCTGCGTACGCAAGTTCGGTGAATAGTCCCACCACTGACGCAGTGAACCAGCTTAAAAGAGAGACACCGCCAATCGCACCAATCAAGGCAAATGGTCCACTCACCTGACTCATCCCAAGCCGCAACGCATCAAATGTGGTCATGAAGAAGATTCGAGCGAACAAGTCAATCAACTCTTCCGACACAAGCCAAACGGTCGGCAGAGCCAGGTATATTCTCCACCCCCTTTTGTGCAATTCCAGTACGACTCGAAGCGAGACAGTGAAAGGAATAGCTGTACAGAGTGTTGCCATCAACCAAAAAACAAATGGCAACCAAGCTGAATTGACATCAGTGTGAATTAGCCACGAGTATACCAAACCCGCCCAGGTAAGATTGAAGACACCGAGTATGATGTATTGAGTTTTTGGTTGGGTATCGATTGAACCCAAGAGTAATATTAACCCAAGCCCAACTGGTGCAAGGAACCACCATCCAAATTCTGGACCTGAAGCGCTATAAATCAATCCTGCCAGCAATGCCAATGCGACCTTGAGCATCATTTGACAATACAGACAACAGGAATCGTGAGCGTCGGAAAGGACTTCGATGAGATCAGCACATTGGCTTCGTGCCGACCTTTGCTGCCAGGAGCAGTTGTTCGTATTGTCAACATATTCTCACTGAGACTCACGGAAGAAATCAACTCTCCTTCGTGAGAAACCGTGAGGTGATCGTCGGAAGCACGAGTGATTCTAAGAAAATCTTCATTCGATTCACCGGAGTTGACCACCCCGACAAACACTTTCTCTAAAGAAGTTTTAATCGGGTGGCTGATCTTGATTTCAGTTGGAACGGAGATTTCAGTTCCATCGGAGAACGCCAGAGTCATGTTTCCTTTGTGAGTTCCAAAGTCCGAGTATGCCTTCCCTCGAAAGGATAACTCCAGCGTATCTTTGGTAATTGTTTCACCGGTTGACACATTAAACAAAGATGTCACTTCGGAAGGCTTCTGCTCAGCCAGCAGGAAATCTCCAAATTCACACTCAGTTCGTATCAACTCCAGTTTGGCATCAGACGGATTTCTCTGAAAAGAGACCGTGAGCTTTGCAGAAGTAGCGAAGTCAATTTCCCCGTCCACGACTAATTTGTTGACTGAAATTTGAGGCACGCGCTTTGGGGTGTAACTCACAGCCAATACGACCGGAACGTCTGATGAAGGAGTCGTGATGACTCTCAAAGACTTGGTTTGAATCGTCGGGCCTCCATCCGGACGCACAGTAATCCTGAGAGTGTGTTCCGAACCAGGTTTGAGTTCAACTCCGATCAGTGAATCATCCGGGACCGTACACCCACAGGAGACTTGAACTTCTTTAATCGTGACTGGATTCTCATCCCAGACACGAAACTTAAACTCGTGGCTTGAGATTGATTTTCGTGTCACCCTTCCAAGGTCTCCCAGGGGCTGGTCAAAAACCAATGTG
>DAOUPA010000229.1 GCA_030626405.1 Planctomicrobium sp. | reverse complement strand
TCACCCTTGATCGATCACGACGCGAACTCGCTAACTGTTGATATCACTTGCACTTCCGGAATACCAGCGCTCTCTCCGGGGTTCGTACTGTGGTCTTGTACGGGGAGGGAATCAACGTCTGGTGTCTTGCGAATGGCACGTCGAGGCAACACCATCTACTGTTTTTTCTCCGAAGCAGACTCTCCGATATTTCGTTTCTGTGGAAAGGAAACTGTCGGAAATAAGGACGTACGATTCAACGGCATTCGGCTCGTCAGCGCGACTCATGAAAAGTCGGGGTCATCGAATGTGACGTGGAAGAAGTTGACGATCCATGCGGAAGAAATTTTCAATCCGGCTGCACGTTTTGAACTCAAATAATTGTTGAACCCGTTCTTCAAACCGTAATACTTTGTCAGTCAGAAGTTGTTGACTTAGTTGAAAACCTGCCCGCAATGTCTCGATTGGAATTTCACACAGAACCCCAACAGGCAGCATCTATGAACCATATTTTCATTGCGACGCTTGTTCTTATATTGGTCGCAACCTCTGCTCTTTCGGAAGACGCGATTTCTTTTCGCGATTCCCACGCGATGAGTTCGATCATTGGGGACGATCACGTTGCCGAGAACGCTTTCACCGTCCATCGAAGAGCAATGAAGATGCCGTCTGAAGAGCGGTATGAGTATCTTGCCGATTGGGTGCTTCCTAACTCCGAACACAACACGATTCGAACCGCGATTGCCTTGACATGCTCCCCAAATTCACCCGGTGTTGTCGACCGGAGGCTGATCGGTTCGGCAGGCAACTGGGTTCTTGGAGTCATTGAACTGACGACACAGCATGCGACTTTCTTCGTCTTATTTTTGAAGTACGTCGATGTGACCGAAGCGATAGTGCTGAAGATGGCAAGCACCACAGCTGGGTCTCAGTTGGGTAGTCCGCCAAGCTTCTCGAGCTTTGCGTGATTGAGCCGTACTTACCAGGTCAGCTTTCCGGTGCTGGTGGCAAACGACTCTGTTTCAATACCCATATTGCTAAGCAGGTTGACGAACAGGTTGCACAATGGAATGTTTTTTCTTTTATCGTAGGACACGTATCGGCCGTGACCATAGCCGCCGCCAGCAAGGATGATGGGTAGATTGCTTGGGTCGTGTGCGTTCGCGTTACCAAGGTTGCTTCCGAACAGAACGGACGTCTGGTCGAGCAATCTACCATCCGCCTCGCTCTTTTGTGTCATGCGTGATAGGAATTCAGCAAAGCATTTCAAAATTTCAGTTTCGATGATTTTGAGTTGCTCGATCTTCTGCGGGTCTTGCCCGTGGTGCGACAAATTGTGATGTTCCGCACTCACGCCTTGAATCTTGGGAACGACGAGGTGGTCCTGAATCACGACCGTGACAATCCGCGTCGAGTCGGTTTGCAGAATCAACGGAATCAGGTTCATCAGCGAACGCGTCCGTCCGATTAAATCCGCAGAATCCGCGATGTCCCGGGGAGGCTTTTCAACGACATGAGGCTTTGGACGATCCAGCCACGCCTCGGTCTCGACCAATTCCACTTCCGCCGCGCGAATGGCGGCGAAGTACTCATCGAGTTGTCGGCGATCATGCGAACTTGTTTGTCGGTGAAGTGTTTGCGTTTGCTCGGCGACAGAATCGAGGATGCTCCGGCCATCCGCCAAACGCTGGCGATGACGTCGCTGCTCTTGTGGACTGTCGTCAAGGAACAACTTTGCGAAGACGGTCGATGGTCTGTGCTGGGCCGGCAACATCACGCCGTTGCTCGTGTAAGACTGGCTCTTTTGCTTATCGGTGCTGAGTGAAATCGACGAGAAACGAGTCGCGTTCCCGATGTGATTGGCGGCAAACTGGTCGACAGAGATGGAGTTCTTGAAGCCTCCAAGCCCTGGATTGCGAGCCGCAGTGAGCCAAGTCATTTCAGTGTCGTGAGGCTGCTTCCCGCTTTGGTCAGGATGCGAGAGACCGGAGAACAGCGTCAAGTCGTTGCGATGCTCTTTGAGCAGATCCAAATACTCAGTGCTTTCGTATTCGCTGCCGGCGGTCTTTGGAAACAACGATGGCGGATGCAGTCCCAATGTATTGCAAATTAGAACAAGGCGTTTCGGCGGCGCCACACGCTCGCGGCCCACCGCGGGATTCATCGCTTCAAGAAACGGTAGCGAGATAGCGATTCCTGACGCCTTGAGTACAGCGCGACGTGAAATGGAAGTGTGCATTAGCGGTTCCTAAAGAGTCGGCTTGTAACAACATGATGAATCAGACTCCGCATCGGATAGTCATCGTCTTGAGTCGCCTGCAAGATTCTTTCCACTTCTTCGCGGTCAGCAAACTGTACCTCCGCGCCGGTCGAAAACGCGATCAGCTTGAACAAGACATTGCGGGCAATCTGCTCTTGCGATTTTCGCAAGTGTGTTTTGAAGTCACGAATGCCGTCGAACTCGAAGCCATCCGCGGTCACACCGGACGTGTCAACTGGTCGCCCCAGTTGGTAATCCTTGTGCAGAAATCGCAGCCCAACAACAGTTTCTCGCTTGATGCCTTTACTGTTGCGGTAACGCTCGCGAAAGTTGCCTACGGGATCAAAGCACTCCATCGCAAACCCAGGCGGATCAATCGTGCGGTGACAGACGGCACAAGCGGAAACCGTTTGATGCTTTTCAAGTGTCTCGCGAATGGTCGTCGCACCTCGCGTATCAGGCTCGATGGCGCCCACACCCGGTGGTGGTGGATTCGGCGGCAACCCGAGCAAATTCGTCAGTATGAAATTGCCCCGTTTGACTGGAGTGGTGACGGTTCCGTTTGCAGTCACTTTCGCAATGGACGCGTGAGCGAGGACACCGCCGCGAACACTCGCGGGATCAAGCTTGACTTTTCGCATGGCTTCGCCTTCGACACCTTCAATTCCATAGTGTTCAGCGAGTCGGCGGTTCAGGAAAGTGAAGTCTGAATCGACGAGATTTGCTACGCTCTGATTCTTGTCAATCAGATGAGCAAAGAACTCGTGAGTTTCCGCCAACATGGCTCTTCGCAACACGTCGTCGTATTCGGGATACAAATAAGCGTCGGGAGTCGTCGCGTCGATCCTGTCGAGTTCCAACCATTGACCAAGGAATTCGATCACAAAGCGGTCGCTCTTTTGGTCGGCCAGCATGCGATCCACTTGAGTCATCAGCGTTTGGGGGGCGGAGAGCCGATTTTCGGTAGCGAGCTGAATCAGTTCATCATCAGGAAGACTTCGCCAAAGGAAGTAAGACAGTCGGCTGGCAAGGGCTTCATCGTCGAGCAAACCCGCCTTGCCAGTTTGGAAGAGCAACTCTGGCGAAACCAGGATGGCTCGAAGTGGAATCCGAACCGAATCAACGAAGTCACGCTTCGCTTCAAGACTGGGCTTGGCGAGCGCTACTAAGGCGTCGATCTCACTCTCACTCACCTTGCGGCGCCAAGCCTTCGGAGCGAACGCCGAGACGATGGCTCTTACATGTTCGAGCGGTGAATCGTGTAGCACTGGCTCGTAGACCCTCCCGCGCCGCTTATCCGTACTGGCTTTCCATTCAATTCCGGGAAACAGGTTTCGCGTCCGATCGGGCGGCCAACTGTTTTCCAATGGTCCTTCAACAGTCACGCGGCGGATTTTGACTCCTTCGCCTCCAAATGTGCTCGCCGGTTGCACGCCATAGATCACTTTTCCGTCGCGAGCGGGGTCCAGTTCATCGGCGCTGACGTAGATGTAGTCGTCGGGGCGAAGGTACTTTGTCGTCGCGGTTTCGCGGTATTCCGAACCAACAAGATCCCAGGCGGCAAACAGTTCGCTCTCGCCCTGTTTGTCGTTCTGGCGTTTCAGGCTCACTGTGATCGATGACCGAGGTTGGTGTGCTGCCGCTTTAACGGTGATGCGGTATCGCCCCGCGACTGGTGGCCGAAACCCATTGGTATCGGAACGAAAGACAAAATTCTCGCCCCTAAAAGTGACTACGTCGCGATCCGTCTTGAAGATAGTCCCACCGCCGCGACGAATAGGCCGATCGACCCACATTTGAATATAGCGTGAATGAAAATAGTCGATCTCCCGCTCTCCCATTCTTGGCTTGCCGCCCAACTGTATCGCCTCATCGAGCGCCAAATCGGCCGCCATGAGCAAGCCGCGAACATGAACGCTCGACATTTCCTGAGTCGCCGCGACCACATCAAATGCTCCCGATTCATTTTCCGGAGGAAGATGCTTTGCCAGATCGCCACCGATCCCAAGCAGATCGTGCAGTGTGTGTTCGTATTCCATGCGAGACAGTCGGCGCGAGGGAACTCGTCCGGACGTTTTTTGCGATCGCTGATTGGCTTTATTCAGTTCGCGTTCCAGGAATGATAATGCTTTTTCACGATCTGCTTTGTCGGGTTGAGTTTCCTCAGGTGGTGGCATTTCACCACTCTTGATGCGATCAAAAACACGAACCCAATTGCGAAATGACTCAGCATTCTCAAAGTCTTTTCCGAGCGTAGTGAAGTCGAGACGAGTCTCAGTATTGGCATCGTGGCATTCGATGCACGAAGACTGGATCAGTGCATCTAAGTCCGTCGCAAATGTCGGTACGCAAAGCGACTGAGAGACGACGCAAACGAGCAATGTGCAAACGAACGTGCTGCGATTCATCAGTGCCATCATCTGTCCTCCTTCGCAAAGGCATGGAGAGCCGAATGCGTTCGTAAGTAAATCACCCCATCGACGATGGCCGGGGTTGCATAGACGCCCTCCTCCATTTCATTTACAGCCACGATGCGAGGTGATTCTCCCAACTCCATCACACTAACGCGTCCGTTGCCAGCGAATGTGTAGAGGTTGCCCCCGGCAATTAGAGGCGAAGCATAATGGGTTCCTGTGCCGCGTGTCCGTTTATGGTAGACCGTTTCCCCTGCCGCCACATCAAGGCAAGTCAATAGCCCACCGTTCTTCACCAGATAGATGTACTTGCCGTCAGACACCGGAGACGGCACTTCTGGGATTCCCTTGGTTGATAGCGTCCGGACTTGATTCGCACTCACCAGTCCCTTGCTATTGATGGGAATTGCCAGAACACCGTGCGACTTATAACCGGCGCGGAACGCCTCCAGCTCTTCCACTGCACGAGTCCATTCGTGACGCTCGATTTTTCCGTTGCCGTTCTTGTCGGCATGACTGAACGAAACGGGCGCTCCGTTCTGAGGCGCCTCAGCGCCTTCGGGGCGATGGAAAATCCACAACTTGGGAAACTCTTTTTTGTCAACGAGTAGGTCGCTGCCCTGGTCGTGCTCTTTGATTAGGTCATCAAAGCTTGGAAACGGAGGCCGCAGATCGGGCTCTCCCAACTTATTCCATGCAGCCACAATGACTTCGTCGCCAACCAGGACCGGAGTGCTTGTCGCGGTGGTTGCGCACTTCGCAATCCACAGCAACTTGCCATTGTTGACGTCGAAAGCCTGAACCGATCTCGCAGAGTGGCATATCAACTTGTCGCCCACCATTACCGGGCACGCCGTACAAGCCATTTCGCCGGTAAACTGTTCAGCCTGCGGAACTCGCCACAGTTCGTCTCCCGTTTTTTTGTCCAAGCACAAAAGATAGTGATCAACGTAGTTGCCTCGATAGAGAATCAACTTGTCACCAGAGATGATGGGTGATGTTGCATTTCCTGCATACGACTTGGCGAGTGGAAGTCGCTTCTCCCACAACCGCTTGCCATCTAGGTCGAAGCAAACCAAACCATACGAGCCAAAGTAAGCAATGACACGCTCATCATCGCAACACGGTGAGCTGCTCGCCGGATTGAACGACGGGTGGCCTTTCTCCAGTTTCTCGGTCTCGTTCGTCTTCTTCCAAAGGACCTCACCATTGTCTCGACTCAAACAGATCACTCCGAGAGCGAGCGATCCTTGGTCATAAGTCGTGACAAAAATCCGTTGACCAGAGATGCAGGGCGAACTGTGGCCGGGCTGTAATGGCGTTGACCATAGTTCGTTTTTTCCTGGCCCGAACGCGACTGGAGGCGCCCCCGTGCCCATCCCGTCTGAGTTGTTCCCGCGAAACTGCGGCCAGCCCGCATCCAGAGGCTGGCAGAGTCCACAACTCACCAAAACAGCAGACACAACGATCTTTAAGAGTGACATTGTCATCTCGTTGTTTTGCTCCCTTTCGCAGGTCCCATGGACTGAATGAATGCTACTAAGTCGAGTATTTCTTCGACCGTGTAAGTGTCTAACAGACCGATTGGCATTGTCGAAACTTCTGCAATTTTGCGATCTTCAATCGACGACTTCTCTATCGTTTCAATCTTGTCAGGTTTTAGCAGATTAGGCAGCAAGCGAAGCTGATCGTCCGTTTCTTCAACGACCAATCCGGTGAGAAGGCGTCCGTCATCGACCAGAATCATTTGCGTTTGAAACTCCTTGTGAATTTCCGTGGACGGTCTAACAATCTGTTGCAGTAACTTTGAGCCTTGGAATCGTTTGGTCACTTCAGTCAAATCCGGGCCGTATTTTGCTCCTTTGCCACCAATTGCGTGACACCGACTACAGGTCGCTTGTTCAAAAATTAGTTTTCCTCGATCAATTGACCGATCAACCAATCGATCCGGCGCCGAGCCGAAGTAATGATGTTGCCACTTCTTGATGAAACGCCGCTTTGAAGCCGAGTGATTATTGGCAACGTATTCAAGGATCCGGACGAACATCGCGCCGTCACGATTTCGATCTGGATTCTCGCGAATGAATTCATTCCAAAGTTGGCCAACTCGGGGTCGGCGTTGCGGAGGCAAACTTGCTATTCGTTTGTCGACATATTCTTGATGCTTTTTCGGTAGATACGCGCTCGGCATTTCCGACTTGTCAATTTTCGCGAACAGAGCAATGTTGTTGGACTTCGCATTTTTCGGAGCAGTTGCCAGATTTCCGACATTATGAGTTCCGTCATAAGTCTTGGCAACCAATTGAATTCCACCACTCTTCGGCAATGTCTTGGGAAGCGAGATGCGGATCACGGCACCAACGCCACGTTCCATATGACGGGCAGGTCCAGACGTGCTGGTCCAAATGTTGCCGTCATCGTCGAATTCGATCTCGCGCGTGTAGGAAACACGCGTTGGTAACCGAAATTCAACCAATGTTTCGGTCGCTGGATCGAATCGGTTGATTGTGTCGTTGCCAGTCCCACAAATCCAAACGATGCCTTCTTTGTCGACATTCAGTGCATAGGGGATTTGATTCTCGGCGTCCGGCAGTTCGTAGACAGTCCATTTCTCGGTGTTCGGATCAAACTTGCCAAACACGCCCGAACCAAACCCGGGAACCCAAACCATTCCATCGGGAGCAACGTGCAAACGCCTGGGGCCTCGGAACGGCGGGTTCCACTCTTTGATATCGCCATCGTCCGCGTTCGGGTCAATTCGGCCAATGCGATTCCCGTTCAGCTTGGAATACCAAATCATGCCATCGACGGGTGAGAAGTCGATCCCATAGGGCGTGATGCCACGCGATTCGCCGCGTCCTGCTCCGATGGCCTGGCCAGCACTTAACAGCTTGTATTCCTTGACGACATGCGTTTTCGGATGTAGTGAATAGCAAGAATTGGAACCGGCGTCGGTATACCAGATCAAACCTTCGGGATCTTTCGGATTGATGCGCAATGTGTGGGGGTAGCTGCCGCGTTTCTTTGGCGCTTCGGCGCTACTATAGACTTCAAACTTTTTCGTCTCGATGTCGAAGCGAGCCATCTGGCCACTGGCGCACATCGTCGTCCACAGACTGCCATCATTGGCTGTTTCGATGGAATGTGGACCGTAGGAGCGAGACGGGTACTTGTAGGTCATTTGTTTCCCCGATGCTGGGTCTAGGGCAATCAGTCTTCCCTTGCTGATGTTGACCGCGTAGATTTGTCCGTCTCGACCGATTTCCAGGTCATGAAACGAACCTTGTAGTGGTTCGTCCATTTCCCACATCGTGATCGTTGCGGCGGTCGCCATTCCCGTCGGTGCTGGTGGCGGGTCAAATGTGGGCCAGTTGTTCACCGCAGCATCTTTGTAGGTGTTCATCAGACGTTCGATAATGGTGTCCTGAGTATGCGGATACAGGCCGCCAAACCCATCCATCCGACGCAACATGGTTTCCCAATCAACCGGTTTTTCAGGAGTACGGAAACCGACGGTCCCGAGCTGGTGACAGTACGAGCAATTCATTTTAAAATTCATCTTGTCGCGAGGATTGTCGAAGGCAAGCATGCTGAACGCACTGTTCGCCGGGCGTTGCACTTCCAGTTCGTCGCCAAGAGCGGGGCGAGTTTGGATCACCATGTCATGGGTTCCAGCGGCGACTTCACTGCTCCATTCATCCGCGAGTCCCATCAGCCGAGTGCGAATGTTGTGATCAACATTCCGTAAACCAGAAATCGCAAACGAACCATTTTCCTGAGTGCACACGGACGTCCATTTTCGATGTTCATCGTCGATTGCAGACACCATGACACCTTCGATGGGCCTGCCAGACTGGTCAACAACTTTGCCGCGAATCGTCTCGGCATTGACGCGTGTATTGAAAACGGTAAGGGCCAGGGCGAGCGCACCCAGCCAGACTGATTTAGACATCAAAAACATCTCCTGTGAATTCAAGTTTGATTTTTATTGTTATTCTTCAGATGTATCCAGCACTTCGGCGCTCAGGATGAGTTTGCGAAATTCATTATCCGAGACGTCGTTAAGTAGTTTGAGAAACGCTACTAGGGCCGGGATGTCATTCTTGCTGAGATTCATCGTGGCATACGCTTTGTTGATGTCGTTTCCTTCACCCGATCGTTTCTGATGACTGGTAGCCAGCTTGTCCAAAAGGATATTGCGGAGATCGACGCGCCGCTGCCGGAGATTCCGTAACGAGGGTGTCGGCTTTGCCAATCCAACTTTCGTCACGACATGACTTTTCAGATCGGTAAACTCCGGTAGCGTATGGCAGGCAGCGCAGTTGCCGACGCCGGTAGCTCCCTCGTAGCGGATAAACGTTTTGAAGCCGATGTAGGCTTGGCGGTCCATACCCGGCGGCAGCTTCAGCAGAATCCGGCCCTCCTGATTCGCCAGTCGGCTGAAGATGCGCCCGGAGAGGTCTTCCGTGGTCTCGTCTTCTTCCTGTTTCTCCGGGATGCGGTTGATATAAGCAAAAGCGTCGAACGTGGACCGCTTTGTTGTCGATAGTCGATGAATCTTCGTCTTTTCCTCGATGCTCGTCTCATCCTGTTTTCGTGACTTTGCGATATTCTTTCGCTCCTGACTGGAAGACGTTTCGCGTTGGAAATGTTTGGCGTTGGTCTTCGGCAGCGACTTTTTCAGTTCTGCTTTGATCGAAACATGCTCGGGACTGTCTGCCAGATTGTTCCACTGATGCGGATCCTTCGACATGTCGTACAGTTCCTCACCCCCGTCGCTGTAGTGGATGTAGTGATATTGTTCCGTGCGAATCGCGTGATTCGTGCCATGCCAGTGAGGCGAGTGCGTGATGACCGCCGGGTAAGGCCACTCCGTTTGCGGGTTCCGTACCAGTGGAGCAAGGCTTCGTCCGTCGAGGTCGTTACGTGGAGGGAGCCCGCACAGTTCAACGAGCGTTGGATACAAATCGACAAGGCTCACCGGGCTCTTGCACAGGCCTTGATTGCCGGAAACTCCCGGCAGGCGAATAATCAACGGCGTTCGACTGGTCTGTTCCCAGAGTGCCGACTTGGCAAACTTCTTTTGCCCGATGTCGTAACCATGATCACCCCAGAACACAACGATGGTGTTGTCCCGGTATTCGCTCTTTTCCAGGGCATTCAAAACATGGCCCACACAGGCATCGGCAAAGGAGCCGGACGCGAGACGCCCCTGTACGGCATGTTTCCACTGGCCCTGCTCCTTGATGATATTGAATTCCTTTCCCGCCATGCGAAGGCCGACGGGCGGGATGTCATTAAGATCATTCTCCTTCCGCGCCGGCAGCTCGATCGAATCCAGCGGATACATGTCAAAATACTTTTGAGGAGCGTACCAGGGCAGGTGCGGATGATAGATCCCGCAAGCCAGAAAGAACGGTTTGTCGTGTTCTTGTTTGAGAAACTGCGACGCTTTATCCGCAGTCTTCCAGTCGTTGGTCTGTTCCGTCGGTTGCTTGATCGGTCCCCAGTCAATCAGTCTCGCCAGGATCTTGTTGCTGAACAGATCGTGCATGCCGTGCTGATATCTTTGGTCTATTGGCGGAAACGGGGTTCCCATTTGTGTTGAATACTGTTGATCCCAGGCAATCGGATCCGAAAACTTCCCCTGAGCCTGGTGATAGATCTTACCACCGGTCAGAGCCATGTAGCCGTGCTTGCGAAAATACTGCGGGATGGTCTGCCAGTCCGCATACTTCGGAATGTCACGAAACCATGTCCGGTTGCCGTAGATACCGGTTGTTGACGGCCTAAGGCCTGTCATAATCGAAGTACGCGATGGACTGCAAAGTGGTGCCGGACCATAGGCCTGTTCAAACAGAACACCCTGTTCTGCAAGCCGGTCGATGTTGGGCGTCTTTGCCTGAGGATGTCCATCGAGACAGCCGACCCAGTCATTCAGGTCATCGACGGCAAGAAACAACACATTTGGCTGCTTGATTGCCGCACCACGACGGGGGGGAGTGT
>DAOUPA010000553.1 GCA_030626405.1 Planctomicrobium sp. | reverse complement strand
GGAAGCATTTCGGCTTCTTCATTGACCATCAACGGAACTGTTTCCTCCCACCATTGGTCATAGCGCTTCAGGAGTCGCTCGACAATTTCCGGATGTTCACTTGCAACATTCGTCGTTTGCCCTGGGTCTTCTTTCATGTCGAAGAGTAGTTCGCGACCGACCAAACGGTAACGCTGATTGCGAATCGAAAAGTCTTTCCATTTGTGTTCGTTCGGATCGACTCCGGTTTTCCAGCGGCCTTTATGCGTGAACAGCAATCGGCCTTTCCAATCGGCTTTAGGATTTGCAATTAACGGCAGCAAGCTTCTGCCTTCGACTTGATCCTCCGGTCCACTGGCTCCTGCAAGACTGACTAACGTTGGGAAGAGATCGATGTGAGCAGCGATGCGGTCAACATTTTGCCCCGGCTTGATCTTTCCATCCCAGCGAATGAAGAACGGAACTCGCACGCCACCTTCGTCAGCGGAACCTTTCAACCCTTTCATGTTCGCATTGTATGGGAACATGACTTCTCCATCGGGCGTTTTTCCAATCGGCTTCCCCAGCCTGCCTGAACCACCGCCTGTCATGCCATTGTCGGACATGAAGATAACGACGGTGTCCTCGGTAAGATTCCATTCCTCAACTTTGTCCAACAGGCGACCGAAATTCTCGTCGATGTTTTCGATCATGCCGTAGAAGCCAGCTTGCGTTTCCGTGAATCCAAGATCGAGAAACCGCTGCTTGTTTTTATCTGGCGCAATGAATGGACCGTGGGGAGCATTCGTGGCAATGTAAGCAAAGAATGGTTCGTCCCGATCCTTCACTTGTTTGATCCAACCAAGTGCCGCCGTGAAAAAGATGTCCGTGCAAAACCCTTTGGTCTTTACGAATGATCCGTTGTGTTTGATCGCCGGATCGAAATACTTGTTTCCCGGTGCATCGGCACAACTACAATCGTAGGCCTGTCCGATTCCGCCAGCTCCATGAATGAACGCCTCTTCAAAGCCGCGATTGTGCGGCTGGTATTCATCCTCGTCTCCCAGATGCCATTTCCCAAAAATTCCGGACGAGTAGCCAACTCTTTTGAGCACTTGTGGCAACGTGGTGGCGTTGAGTGTCATCCGTTCCCGCTCCAGAATTGTGTGCGTCACTCCGTTCCGCATTGGGTGGCGACCGGTCATCAATGCAGAGCGCGTCGGTGCACAAGTTGGTGCGACGAGGAACCGCGTGAAACGGGTACTCTGCTCGTACATTCGATCCATGCTCGGAGTTTGAATCCAGGGATGGTCGTGTTTTCCAACAGGCCCGTAGCCCTGATCATCAGTAATCACAAGGATGATATTTGGCTTGGAGCCAGACAGATCCGCCGCTTTCACGACACTGAGCGGACTCAACAGAAAGTAAAGAGCGAATGATAAAACTGTGGAAAATCGCATCAATTCATCCTGGTTTGTGAACTGAGTGAAGGGGAGTTTGAGACAACGTAGCGAAGAGAAATTTCAAAACAATTGCTTGAATCATGGCAGTTTTGAAGGCAATTGCCTAGCGATGGGAGGCGTATTGAATCGCGGAAGACGCACGCTGAATTCCTGAATAGGCGAGAGCTCTGACTTCATATTGACCTAAAATCGAGCATCGCGGATATTGTTTGGTACCGAATGAGTCACTTTCGCGGCAAGGAGGCTGCACGATGCGTCGTTGGATCACCAATCTAATTATTGCAGGTTACATCGGAACTCTTTGCTATGGGCTGCTCGTCCATGCCCTGAAAGTCGATACTCACAGGTATCTAGCGAATTATTTCGTCGTTTGGGATATGTATGGTGGTTGGAATACATTCGCCAAGCGATCTCTTCTTGTCGCTGAGGGTGAGAGTGGACAGTATTACGATGTCACTCCTCCCTGGGGAAATTACTATCCTTACGGTTCAGTAGAGCGACAAGACTACGATTCCTGGGGGTTCTATTCAGGGCAAGTTGCTGCGAACACATTAAAGCAGACTCAGCACGAACCGATTGTTCGAGTGATGCTTGTCGAACAGATATGGTCCAAGAAATACAATCTTCCGGATCACCTCTGGAAACAGCGTTTTGACGAGTCCAAAGATCCCCGGATGTACTACTACCTGCGCAGTATTTTTGATGCAGATGGTGTTGTGACCACGCGTCATTATGACTGGGAATCGAACCTCTCTTACTACTCAGTGATCGATAATCCTGCTTTGCGCAACACCATGGCCCGTTCTCGACCGATGATCGTGACCGATCAATTTCAAAGTCTAGAGCGTCCGAACCAAAATTTCGTGCAGCAGGCGTCTTTTGAGAGTTTCAGTTCGTCAGATCGCAAGTAGAGCGAACTGCAAATTCGAAAACGAATTCGTGAATCGAGTTGACCTTTATCCTTATTTATTACGAGCCGTTTCATGAACGAGCTAACCAATTCCCAATCCCATCCCGACAACTCGATAATGAATCGACTACAGGCATGGTTCTATACCAAAGAGACTCCATACTCTCTGGCTCTCATTCGGATTCTTTTTCCGCTGGCGATGCTGGTGGCTGTTTTGCCGCGTTGGTTTCACGTCAGAGAACTTTATTCAACGGATGGTTCTCCGACTCCATTCTGGATGAGTTACGGTCACGCTGACTTGGTTCCCATTTTTTCTCCTGAAGTCGCAATGGGACTTTATACCGCGATGGTCTTTCTGTTGATTGCAACGTGCATTGGCTGGAAGTCGCGAATTTCGCTTTCGTTACTGATGTTTCTCATTCCTTACTTCGGAATGATTGATACTCTCGGCACGTTGACGAAATATACAATTTTTGTATTTCATCTCTGTCTTCTGCTGGCGTTGTCGGAGTGTGGTGCTGTCTGGTCTGTTGATGCCTGGATTGCGAAACGGCGATCTCCAGAGAGGACGGTTCCGAAAGTTGAAATCTGGCCGCAGCGATTGCTTCAACTTTTGATCGGATTTGTCTATCTCGGTGCCGCTGCAACCAAGTCGCAAACTTCAGGATTTTTCAGTGGTGACCAAATGTTCTTCTGGTCTCTGACAAACACGAATTTTCCCAACCCGCTCGGTGAATGGCTCACGTTGTATCCATCGATACTTGTCTTCTCTGGCTATATTACAATCTGTTGGGAAGTTTTATTTCTTTTCCTCATCTGGAAAGATCCGGCTCGTAAGATCATGCTTTGCCTTGGAATTCTGTTCCACGCTTTGACGTACTTCCTACTCGGGCTCGTTGTGTTCCCACTACTTTTTATGGCCGTCTATTGTTGTTACTTGAGAGAGTCTGAAGCGAGAGGGTTCGGCGAATTTTTTGCGTCCCTGCTCCCGAAGCGTCGTCATCCTCAGCATGCTCGAACAGCTCTTACGCAAATTGCAACCTGGCCTGTTTTCGGTGCGTTGATGCTTGTGGCCTCCGTTGTCTCAATTGCCGCAGAAAGACAACAGGATGTCTATGGAAAGAATGGACCAGATGGTCCGATTGTTCTGCAACCTCTTGCACCGGAAGTCGCTCAAAAACTACTGAGGAATGATAAGAAAATTGTCACTAGCGACCAACTCTTCAGTCTTCAGATGGGAACGACGATGGTTGGAGGACACATCGCAAAACCTCGCAACACGTTTCAAGCTGGGGAAACGGTGACGATGCAAGCGCAACTCATCCGTCCTCACAGTGACCTCTGGCTGGAATACACGCTCCGAGATTCAGAGAATCGCGTTGTCGCCCGAGAAGGGTTGCTTGCACCGCGAGAAGAAATGCGAATCACTTTCCGGATTCCACTGAGTGATCAACTCGCCGCCGGAGAGTACTGGCTAGCCGTTGAAGTGAACGGAACGACAGGAATCAAAAGACGAATGACGATCAGGGATGAGTCTCAATAATCTGAAGCACTCGGAAACAGTTCTGAAACAACTTCCATGTTTTTCAGTTCTGATCAACCAGCACTTCTCGGCACACTCACAGTGAAAAGTTGGTCGTTGGTAGGAAGAAGGTTTTGAGTGTCGGCGCGACAAGTTTTTCTGCCCGCTATTTGTTATCCACGATCCACTCAATTCAGTGAGACGCAGTGCCTCTGGTGATGATCTTATCTCGGCAAATCAGAAATCTATTTCGGGACGGTTACTCGCCTCGTTCATGTTTTCAGCTTGGACTGCTTTGATTCGGTGTCTCCGACAGGGTAAGCTTTTGTGTGGGTCTTGAATTGTTTTTCTCAAGTTGGCACAAGCTGGGTGAAGTAGATGAAGACACCACCACCAATTCTCGAAGTGTATCGTATTGGTCCGACGACAATCGTTGGATTTGGAGGTCGGGATGTCCTTGATACGGTCAATATCGCTG
>DAOUPA010000709.1 GCA_030626405.1 Planctomicrobium sp. | reverse complement strand
CTCGTCGAGTTGATGGATTCAGGTGAGAAATAGAGGGCAGGTCCGCGCGTAACAAGCGTATGCTAGCAGTTTCACCGCACACTTTAAGTGTGCGGTAAAGCTTATTGCAAGATTGCAATTTGCCTCAGCCTTCTATGACTGCCGTGATGATGTCCATGACGGCTTGTTTACCATCGGAGAAGAACATCAGAGCGTTGTCGGCGGAGAAGAGCGGGTTGGGGATGCCAGCGAAACCAGGGCTGAGGCTACGTTTGATCACCACGCACGTTTTGGCTTTGTCCACATTGATGATCGGCATTCCGGCGATGGGACTTTGGGGATTCGTGCGGGCATCCGGGTTCACAGTATCATTGGCTCCAATGACCAGGCAGACGTCGACTTGTTCAATGTCCGAGTTGATTTCATCCATTTCCAACAGCAAGTCATATGGAATGTCCGCTTCCGCAAGCAGGACGTTCATGTGACCAGGCATTCGTCCAGCAACCGGATGAATGCCAAAGGTGACTTCGATGCCTTTTTCTTGCAGTAAGTTCATTAGGTCGCGAACGGCGTGTTGCGCCTGCGCGACCGCCATTCCGTAACCAGGGACGATGACAACTTTGCGGGCGACTTCGAGCATCATTGCAATTTCGTCTGCAGATGTTGATTTCACATTCGTGTAGACCTCATCTGCGGAAGGTCCATCAACTGCTGGACCGAGTGATCCGAACAACACCGCTGGCAGCGACCGATTCATCGCCTTGCACATCACTTGTGTCAAAATCAAACCAGAGGCTCCGACAAGAGAACCAGCGATAATCAGAATCGTATTCCCGATTACAAACCCGGTTGCTGCCGCAGCCAAACCGGAATAGGAGTTCAGCAAGGCGATGACGACAGGCATATCCGCCCCGCCAATGGAAATCGTCAGCATGTACCCAAGAACGAGCGCGACCAGAACAATCAACCAATACCACCCTGACGATGGATTGTTCAGGATCACAGAAACCAGAATCAACAGCAATACAGCCAAGGCAGCGTTAATGATTTGTTGCTGCGGCAGGGCTTTGAGTTTCTTTATGAATTGGAATTCAGCCAGTTTTCCGAACGCGACCAGTGAACCAGTGAGTGTAACTGCGCCAATGATCCCTGCGAGTGCTGTCGAAATAATCACGCTCGACGATGGGTCTCCCGTTCGCAACCAGAAGTCGCCACCGGCAACGAACATCGAAGCGGCCCCACCGAACCCGTTGAACAGGGCAACCATCTCCGGCATTTTTTCCATCTTAATCGTGGTGGCAAAGTAGGCACCAACACCACTTCCGATCAGAACGCCGACGAGAATCCAGGCAAAACTCACAACCTCCGCGGCGAGAAGAGTCGCGACGATGGCAATGAGCATGCCAATCGCCCCGCAAAGATTGCCGCGCACAGCCGTTTTCGGTCGCGTCATCCCCTTCAAACCAAGGATGAAAAAGATCGCCGAAACGAGATAACTCAGATTGATCCAGACGGGAGACAAAGCAACAACTCCTCAACAAGTGAACTTCAAAAGCAGAGATGAAATCAAGGCGAACGTTAACGTTTGAACTTCTGCAACATGCGATGTGTCACGAGAAATCCACCGACAACGTTCACCGTTGCCATGACAACAGCTAGGAATCCAAGGAACGCGGCAAAGCCACCGTGCTCTGTGCCGGCGACGAGAATCGCTCCGACAAGAGTAATCCCAGAGATCGCATTCGATCCGGACATCAACGGCGTATGCAGCGTCGGCGGGATCTTGGTGATCAACTCGAACCCAAGAAAGACCGCCAGTATCAGAATCGTCAAACCGATCACCAGTGGTAACGGGACGACTTGTGAAACCACCTCGACAACTTTTTCGGTCGTCTCAGCAGTTTTTTCGTCAAAAGCAAGAAGGGTATTCATAGAACGTTCCGTTGTCCTGAAGCCTGATCAAGATTTGAATTAAGATTGAATACTGTAAGTGTCGTCATCATTTGAGTCCGACTTTTCTTCTGTTGTTTTGCTTGCAGCAGGTGCTGATTCGGATGAAGTTCCCTCAGCAACCGCAATCGGTGTATCAGTGGGGGCTTCGGCAGGGGCTTCGGCTTCTGGCTCCGTTTTGACTTCAAGTTCCGGCAAGCCTGCCAGTTTTCGGCAGAGTGGGTGTACAACTTCGCCTTTGCAGGTGACAAGTGTTCCGGCGACGATTTCGTCATTGAAATCGATCTCCAAGACACCATCTTTAATGAGTGGTTTGAGAAACGTCGTGATATTGTTGGAATACATCTGACTGGCGTGACGCGGAATATCAGAAGGGATATTCATTGGGCCGACAATCGTAATGTCATGTGCCACTATCACTTCGCCAGCCTTTGTGAGTTCGCAATTACCACCGCGTTCAGCAGCCAAATCGACGATGACTCCGCCCGGTGGCATCACTTTGACCATCTCTTCTGTGACGAGAATTGGTGCTTTTTTGCCGGGGATGGCTGCGGTCGTGACGATCACATCCATTTCGGCAATCACTTCGAGCATCAATTCCCTCTGCTTGCGGTAGAACTCTTCGTCCATTTCGCGAGCATACCCACCTTCGCCTTCGCCTGTTCCCAGATCCATTTCAATAAACTTCGAGCCAAGACTTTCGACCTGTTCTTTCACAGCAGGTCGTACATCATAAGCGGAAACAACTGCGCCCAATCGCTTCGCCGTGGCGATTGCTTG
>DAOUPA010000077.1 GCA_030626405.1 Planctomicrobium sp. | reverse complement strand
TGTTGAGTAATCAGTGAGTACGGCCCAGTCGCACGTGCATGAACCTTGTCGTCGACAAGGTGATGCAACTTCAGCATGTAGATGTAACCAACGGTGGTCTTTTGCTCCATCAATTGTCCGGTACGACCGTCGTGAAGGTGAATTTTGCCCTCCTCAGGCAGACCAGCTTCTCGCAAACATTCGTTAATTATTTCTTCAGGAGCTCCATCGAAGACAGGACAGATTGCTCGGAATCCCAGTTTCGCTGCGGCCCATCCCAAGTGAGTTTCCAAAATCTGCCCGACGTTCATACGACTCGGAACCCCAAGAGGATTCAGGATAATGTCAAGTGGTGTCCCATCGTCTGTATAGGGCATATCTTCAATTGGGAGGACTTTGGAAATCACACCTTTGTTTCCGTGACGACCAGCCATTTTATCGCCGACTGAAATTTGCCGTTTTGAAGCGACATAAACTTTGACCATTTGCAGAACTCCGTTCGGCAATTCGTCTCCGCGTTTCATGCTGTTGAGCTTCTGTTCAGCTTCGTCGATTTTTTCTCCGACGAGTGGCCATTGCTCGGTCATCAGTTTCCGCAGTTCGGCCTGTTTTTGCGGACTGCGAATGTCGAGTTTTTCGTAATGTTCTTCGAAATCACTCGCAAACTGCGCGACAAACTTGGCGTCATCGATACTACGAACTTCGCGTCCGTCTTCGTCGGTCAAGTGTCGACCGAGAACAGTATCGAATTCGGTGACGAATTCCTGGAAGCTGGCAGCAATGATCTCTTGCCCTTCCTGTTCGACCTGCTTGACTTCCTGGTCGAACTGCTTGCGATCCAACTCAGAAAGACTCATTCGGCGGGAGAATTTCTCCGTTTGAATGACGATCCCTTCGACACCACTTGTGACTTCCAAGGATTCATTCTTGACGTCTTCTCCAGCTTTTCCAAAGATCGCGTGGAGCAGTTTTTCTTCCGGAGTCAGTTCCGCTTTGGCCTTAGGAACAACCTTGCCAACAAGAATGTCACCTTGTTTGACTCGAGTTCCGATATGGACAATCCCTTCGTCATCGAGATGGCGAAGTGCTTTTTCACTGACGTTTGGAATATCGCGAGTGAATTCTTCGCGTCCCAGCTTGGTCTCTCGAATTTCAACGTCAAACTCATCAATGTGAATGGAGGTATACACATCATCCTTAACGAGTCGTTCCGAAAGGATGATCGCATCTTCAAAGTTGAATCCTTCCCACGACATGAAGCCGACAAGGACGTTCCGCCCTAAGGCTAAAATCCCGTTCTTCGTGGCAGCACTGTCGGCAAGGATTTCATCTTTTTTAACCTGCTGCCCAATCTCGACAAGAGGTGTCTGATTTAAACATGTTCGCTCGTTCAAACCTGTGAACTTACGAAGTGGGAATTTCTTGCCTTCCACTTCAATCACGTTGCCATCGACATACGTGACTTTTCCATTTCGATCAGACCGAACGACCATACCGGAATAGCGAGGAATCTCTTCTTCCATACCGGTTCCGACCAATGGTGGTTCGGCAATCAGCAATGGAACAGCTTGGCGTTGCATGTTCGAACCCATCAAGGCTCGGTTCGCATCGTCGTGTTCGAGGAATGGGATCAAGTTGGCAGAAACACCAACCATTTGGCACGGAGCAACATCAATGAATTGCACCTCCGAAGCTGGAATCCAGTGGACATCGCTACGGTATCTTGCGAGCACGTGCTCGTCTGTAATTTTTCCTTTGAGAACAGGTGTATCGGCCGGTGCAACGCGAACGTTTGCTTCTTCATCTGCACGCATCCATTGTATTTCATCTTGCACTTTCCCCTTGGAAACTTTCCGGTAGGGCGTGATCAAGAATCCATAACTGTCAACTTTGGAGAAGATACTCAGGCTCGAAATCAGACCGATGTTCGTTCCTTCAGGAGTTTCAATCGGACAAATTCGTCCATAGTGCGAGATATGAACATCACGCACTTCGAAACCGGCTCGTTTACGATTCAAACCACCAGGTCCGAGAGCACTCAATCGGCGTTCATGCGTCAACATTGAAAGCGGGTTCGTTTGATCGACCACTTGTGACAATTCACTACGACCGAAGAAGTAGTCAATCGCCGCAGAGACACTCTTAGGATTCACGAGCGTCCGCGGGCTCATCTCTTCAACGTCTTTCAGACTCATTCGCTCCTGAACAGTTCTTCGAAGCTTGAGAAAACCTTTACGGATTTCGTCCATTCCGAGTTCATCGATCGTTCGCAAACGCCGATTTCCAAGGTTGTCGATATCATCGACAAAAGCTGAATCATCACCGGTGCGGAGTAGAACAAGGTAACGGACGGCGTTGACCATATCCTCTGCACGCAAGGTCATTTCATCGTCGGGAATGCTCTGGTCAAATTTTCGATTAATACGGAAACGACCGACTCGTCCTAGACGATAGCGATTTACGTCATAGAATTTTTCTGCAAAGAGATTCTGGGCTTTCTCCAGTGAAGGGGGATTACCTGGTCGTAGACGTTGATAAATTTTCAACAACGCTTCTTCATGACTGAGTGTCGAGTCTTCTATAATACTGTTGAGGATGAGCGTATCTTGAGGTTCCTCAATGACATGAATTTCTTTGACCCCAGCTTCTGAAATCTCGGCAGCTTGGCTCGCCGAAATTGTATGGCAGCACTCAACGATAATTTCGCCTGCGCGTTCGCCTGTCTGGTAGACAACATCTTCAGCGGCATGTTGACCAGCGAGTTCGGAGCCATCTTTTCCGACTTTGATTTTCTTAATGTCATAGAAAAGTTTCAAAAGCTCAGTGTCTGAGCCGTACTCATCGTTCATGGCCCTCAGGAGTGTCATTGCCGAGAAGCGACCACTTTGATCGATACGAACTCCCAGGGTTTCCTTTTTGGAAACCATGAACTCAATCCAACTACCACGTTCAGGGATGACTCGGCAGGAGAATTCTTTTCGTTCACCTGGTTCACTGGCAACGACAAAATCGACTCCAGGAGATCGGTGAAGTTGGCTGACGAGAACTCGTTCTGAACCATTGATGATGAACTCACCGCCACCGATCATGATCGGCATATCACCAAGGTAGACTTCTTCCTCGATAGGTTGCTCTTTGATGAGTCGAAGCGTCACTCGGAACGGACGACCGTAGGTCAGGCGTAGCTGCCGACATTCGGTGGGATTGTAGCGAGGCTTTCCTAACTCATACTTGACGTACTCCAGTCGGTACTGACCATCGTAACTCACAATCGGGAAGATTTCCCGGAGGATCTCTTCAAGGCCTTCGTCGCGACGCTCCTCAGGCTTACGATCCAATTGCAGAAGACGAGCATACGAATCGGTCTGAATTCTTGTCAGATCCGAAAGTTCGTGCTTGGCCTCAATCTTTCCAAAATTACGAACAGTGTCAGTGGGAATGATTCGCTGATGTGGAATTGGCATTCGTCGGGTTCTTTGCGCGGTGAGAAATACTGGAACAGGATTTCAGGAATTCGCTTTGAGTCGGGTTGAAACTTAAAGACTCATTCTTTCAATATTCACAACCTAGGGTAGGCAACTTCAGGTAATTGCCATAAGAACTTCTTTACAGGGAGCTGCATCACTACAGATTGGCCTCGTCGGAACAAACTAAAAAGCAAGGGAAACAAACCGACTGACTTCTCTTTTCTTGCGGGGCATGCTTGTTCGTTCGAAATTGCGAACCCAACTCGCAACGCAAGAGTGGTGATGTGCGTAAGCATAAATCCGCAAACCCGGCCCCTTTCCGGAATTTGTCGACGACCACCCATGAAATTTCACCAATCTCACTTACCCAGTTCGCAGGCAAAGAGAGGTTTGCAAACTTCAATCGTGGTGAAGTTGTCAAGTGACACCAAGCAGCCAATAATACTTCCCTGCAAATGTCCGCAAAACGGATTTCTACCGTAATTTACCGAACTCACCGGAAAATGCAACTGCATGGCACGCAGAATGCTCGCGAAGCTTTAAAAAAGGAGCACACAAGGAAACAGACAACATCGCCGATTGTGGCGATGTTGTCCAGAAGTCCATTTGACTACTTAATTTCTGCTGTACCGCCTGCTTCTTCAATGTCCTTGACGAGCTTTTCGGCTTCGTCCTTCTCAACACCTTCTTTGAGTGGTGTTGGGGCACTTTCCACCAATCCTTTGGCTTCTTTGAGGCCAAGGCCAGTGATGCTTCGAACGGCTTTAATGACGTTGATTTTTGCACCACCAAAGCTGGTGAGGATCACATCAAACGATGTTTGCTCTTCAGCGGCGGCTTCACCGCCACCATCTCCAGCCGGAGCGGCAACCATCACGGCTCCGCCACCTGCAGGCTCGATGCCGTGGACATCCTTCAGGTAATCAGCCAGTGCCTTTGCCTGAAGCAGGGTCAGACCAACGAGTTGGTCGCCCAGAGTTGTTGTGTTTTCGTCGAATTCTTTTGCTGGTGCTTCTGGGGCTTCAGCTGACATTTCCGCTTCTCCAAAGTTAATTTGCCGGCGTGCGTTGGGACGTTGCACCGGCTCGGTAGAGTGATATTTTCCTTGCGGTCGAAAAATCCAATCCACTGCAAAAGCAGTCTCTCAACAACCGTGAGAGTTAGCTTGAATTCTTCCACACTGCAAGCACTGTAAGTCTCGGCCTCACTCGGCCGAACCGGGACGCTACGCTGCGTCGCCGTTTTCTTCATCTTTATCTGCAAGTGATTTCATTTGACCAGAGAGAGTCCCCCCAGGTCCCAGGAGTGCCCCAGCAAGGCTTGCACCTGGGCTGAGAATAAGTCCTGCGATCTGGCCGATCAGCTCCAATCGACTTGGTCCGTTACTGATGTCTTTGACTCCGTCGGAGTCAACTCCCTGACCATCAACGGACCCACCTTTGATTTCCAGACCCTCAATTTTCTTGGCCCACGCGGTAATTTCTCGCGAAAGCCCAACAATATCTTCGCCACCCCAAACAACCGTGGAAGGGCCTTTCAATGAATCGTCGAGCGACTCAATCTTGCCCTCTCGCAACACAACTTGCAACAGGCGATTTTTCACACCGAGCAGGGTAATCCCCTTCTGTGCAAGCTCGAGACGCAACTCGTTATTTGCAATAGCATCCACTCTTGACACGTCAAGAATTAAAAAATCACGACGACCTTCCATCTTATCACGAAGGGAGTCGAGCATCATTTTCTTTACAATTTTACTCATTGTTTCACGCCTGATTGTCTGTTGTGCGTGGTTGCCGATCCGTCACCACAAAGACTCATTTCTATAATCTAAACTGATTAAGTCAAACTGCTACGATTGGAATACCTGGCGTCTGAGTTGCGGAAACAGTGACCGAGCGGATGTAGTTCCCCTTGGTAGTGGTTGGTCGCAATTGACGAATCAGACTCAACAAGGCTTCAACATTGTCAGTCAACTGACCCTGATCAAAGGACAGCTTCCCAACCAGGCAGTGCACGTTCCCAGCGTCATCTACGCGGAACTCCACCTTACCAGCCTTGTATTCTTTAACTGCGTTGGCGACGTCCTGAGTGACAGTCCCAGCTTTGGGAGAAGGCATTAACCCCCGTGGGCCAAGAACTCGACCAAGCGGACCAACAACACCCATCATGTCAGGTGTGGCAATGGCGACATCAAAGTCGAGCCAACCATCTTTCACCTTGTCTGCCAATTCTTTTCCACCGGCATGCTCAGCACCTGCTTCAACAGCTTTCTCAACATTTTGATCCTTGCAAAAAACAAGAACTCGCTGCGATTTTCCAATTCCGTGAGGCAGGACGATTGAACCGCGAACAATTTGATCCGCGTGCTTGGGGTCAACGCCAAGTCGAACAGACAACTCCACTGACTGATCGCTCTTCGACGGCTCAACTCCCTTTGGAAGCTTTCCATCCAAGCCTTTCAACGCAGAGATCGCTTCTGAAACCGAACCTGGTTTCAGATCAACCACTGCCTTACGATAGGCTTGTTGTCGTTTCGATGGCTTACCCATAATTTCGCCTGACTCTCTTCAAAATAAATCTGTTTCTAAATTTCAGCAACACAAGGTTAACGTCTCTAGTCAACCACATGGATACCCATGCTACGAGCGGTCCCAGCGATAATCCTCGCTGCCTGCTTAATATCCCCCGCATTCAAATCCGCCATCTTCGTTTTGGCGATCTCTTCCAACTGTCCCTGCGAGACGGTTCCCACTTTGTCCTTGAGAGGATTCCCGGCTCCTTTTGCGATCTTTGCTGCCTGCTTCAAAAGGACAGCCGCAGGTGGGCTCTTGATAATGAAGTCGAACGACCGGTCGTTATACACAGAGATCACAACAGGAAGGATCGTCCCCGTCATATCTCGAGTTCGGTCATTAAACTGCTGGACAAACTGCCCAATGTTCACTCCGTGGGGACCCAATGCAGTTCCCACTGGCGGGGCAGGTGTGGCCTGACCTCCAGTAACCTGAACTTTAATTTGCGTGACTAACTGCTTGGCCATTTGCCAGCCTCATCCAATTCTAATACCGCAAGCAGGAAAACCTTCTACGCGGTTAATCTTTAATTTACCAACCTTCGCAGCCTGCAAAGGTTCAAAAAAACAGCAGAATACAGTAACTAAACCTTCTCAACCTGCCAGTGCTCAAGCTCAACTTCCGTTCCACGACCGAAGATCTCGATCGTCACCTTGAGCTTGCCGGTCGCCTCGTCCAGTGAGTCAACCACACCCTCGAAGTTCTCGAATGCGCCTTCCTTCACCTTGACCTGCTCGCCAACTTCAACGCTAAACTTGACGACAGGTCGAGCCGCCTCCTCTTCTTTCGGTGCCTCGCCTTCGTCGGTTTCGCGACCAAGCCAGCGTTTCACCTCCTCCTCCTCCATGGGAATCGGCTTCCCCGCCGCCCCAGTGAAGTCGCCAACACCGCTCGTGGAGCGAACCAGATGCCAGGTCTCGTCCGTCATCACCATATCGATCATCATATAGCCCGGAAGAAGCTTTTGCTCCCGAACTCGACGAGACCCACCTTTGGTTTCAACGATCTTTTCCGTGGGAATGAAGACTTCACCGAAATGATCCTCCATTCCTTCCATCTTAATACGACGAATGATGGAATCCCGAATCGATCGCTCACGATTACTCTGAACCTTGAGGACAAACCACTGCCGATCCTCCTCGGAAACTTTGGTAGCTTCCGAGTCATCTGCGTCATTATCGGTCTGATCAGTATTCATGGCGAGTCGCGTATCATTATAAATCGCTCGATTATTTTCAAGCGATGGCATTTACATTTCTGGAACGTTCCACACTCCGCTGTCACCTGCAAGGATTAGTCGAGCGTGTCGAGGTCAAGGAAGCCAACTGCTCCAAACAATTGCTGCCAAAAGAAGTCAGCAAAATACAAGAAGGCACCCATCGTGAACATAACAACAAGAACAACGATTGTGGCTCGCTTCAAGTAATCCCAATCGGCCCATGTCACCTTATCCAACTCTGCTTCAACGGAAATCAAAAAGTTCGCAAACGGCGTCCAATTCACAAGCCGATAAGCGAACCAAAGCCCAAGGATTGCGATCGCCAAGGGAACCCCAAGCGAAACTGCTGGTGTCTTTTCAATGAGGATTGTCGCACGAAGCCGCCATGCGGCAGCAACCATAATGATCGCCACAACCCCAGCAGTTACCTGACGAACAACTCGCCCCTGATTCGGCTTAAAGAGCCCAGGTACGAGGAAGTTCCCCAAAAACGACACCTCCGTCTTTGCTTTTGCCATCCTGGGCATTTCCTTAACTAAATTTGCCTTTACAGGCAGGTAAACTTGAGTAAAACGAGTCCGGCAATATTAAGCAACAAAACAAAACCGAGTCAATCACGACTCACAAACACGGGCGGAGAGACTTGAACTCCCAACCTGCGGATTTGGAATCCGCTGCTCTGCCGATTGAGCTACGCCCGTTCAGCGTACATCCCGACTCCAACTGCACAATCACTTCTTGCGTGACTCTTTATGCAAAGTGTGACGTCGCAACTTGGGGCAGTACTTCATAATCTCAAGTCGCTCGGTGCCACGCATTTCTTTCGGTGCGCGGTAATTGCGATCACCACACTCAGTGCACTCGAGCCATACAAATTCGCGAGACATTCAACTCACCTCTTAAAACGCCAGCAATCCGACGCCTCATTTGAAGCGCCGGATGCTGATTGTGGAAACTATCGTCAGACTACTCAATAACTTTAGTAACGATGCCTGAGCCGACTGTACGTCCACCTTCGCGAATCGCGAAGCGGCTTCCATCGTCGAGAGCGACAGGCTTGATCAACTCAATTTCCAGCTTCACATTGTCACCAGGCATGCACATCTCAGCGTCACCAAGAAGTTTCACTGCCCCAGTAACATCCGTTGTACGGAAGTAGAACTGCGGGCGATATCCACTAAAGAACGGAGTCTTACGACCACCTTCATCTTTGCTGAGGACGTAAATTTCAGCTTCAACCTTCGTGTGCGGGTTGATCGAACCAGGGGCTGCAAGCACCTGACCGCGTTCAACATCTTCTTTCCTGGTACCACGAAGAAGGATTCCGACGTTATCGCCAGCACTTCCTGTGTCCAGGATTTTGCGGAACATTTCAACCCCAGTGACTGTCGTCTCCTGAGTATCGCGAAGTCCGATGATTTGGATTTTTTCGCCAACTTTGACGACCCCTTGCTCAATACGACCAGTCACGACAGTACCGCGACCTTCGATTGAAAAGACGTCTTCAATTGCCATCAGGAACGGCTTGTCAACCTCACGGTCAGGCTCAGGGATATCGTTATCAAGAGCCTCCATCAGTTCGCCAATACAGGCGTTCTTCTCAGGATCATCGGGATGGTCGAGAGCAGGTTTTGCTGAACCTTTAATTACCGAGACGTCGTCACCTGGGAAGTCGTAGGCGCTCAGCAGATCGCGAGCTTCCATTTCCACAAGCTCAAGAAGCTCTTCGTCATCGACAAGGTCGCACTTATTCAGGAAAATCACCAATGCTGGCACACCAACTTGACGTGCAAGCAGGATATGTTCACGAGTCTGGGGCATCGGGCCATCAGCAGCGGAAACCACAAGGATTGCACCGTCCATCTGAGCGGCACCTGTGATCATGTTCTTAACATAATCTGCGTGACCTGGGCAGTCAATATGAGCGTAGTGACGCTTATCTGATTCGTATTCGACGTGACTCACGGCAATTGTCACAGTCTTAGTCTCATCACGGACCGTCCCGCCCTTCGCGACGTCCGAATAATTAATCGCTTCTGCCAGACCTTTTGTTGCCTGAACCGCCAGAATCGATGCCGTCAAAGTTGTCTTACCATGATCGATGTGACCAATAGTTCCGACATTCACATGCGGCTTTGTACGTTGAAATGTTTCCTTCGCCATGACTAGCGCTCCAAAACTCCTTGAGTCTCTAAATAAACCAGGCGACCAACACAGCCGCAAAAATCAGTACAACACCGCAACACGCCTCACGGCGCCGACACGGCAAAACCGGACATGTGCCGGTAAGCTGCTGGCGGGACTTGAACCCGCGACCTCGTCCTTACCAAGGACGCGCTCTACCACTGAGCCACAGCAGCGCTCTGCAACAAAAGCCTCTCATCGAGACTCCCGTTGATTTGGGCCAGAAAACAAAACTTCTGCACCACGCGCTCTGTGGTCGCCAATCCGACCGAGAGCAGTAAATCCATTTAAGTTCCGTAAACGAACGGCTCCAAAATCCCTCACCACGCGGCGAGTGCCACACAATGACGAGAGCGGGTGAAGGGAATCGAACCCTCACCACCAGCTTGGAAGGCTGGAGCTCTACCATTGAGCTACACCCGCTTGCTATGAGCAATGTCTGCCCAGAACTCGCTGACTTCCTGTGTATCCAATCCGCTTTCGCAAATCAATTTTCAAAATGGGGGTGGCAGGATTCGAACCTACGAAGGCTGAGCCATCAGATTTACAGTCTGACCCCTTTGGCCACTCGGGTACACCCCCTGCTACATCACCGCCGATGATCAAACACAAAATGAGTTATCCCACCAACACCGTCTCTTCAACAATTCAAACTGTCTTCACCAATCTAAAAGCTAGTGGAGGGATTTGAACCCACAACCGCCGGTTTACAAAACCGGTGCTCTGCCGTTGAGCTACACTAGCGGAGGCCGGGAAAGTAAGTCGCGAAGTATAGCGGTGTCCTCCCCCTATGCAAGCACAAACCGGTAGTGTGCTTACGGAGTTCCGTCGAAGCGGGTCTTATACCGAGAGTCGAAAATCTCAGCAAGCCGTTTCCGTCTTGTTTTATTCTGTTTCATTGAATCTCAATGATGAGATGGAAGCGAATTAAGAAAGTGACACGCCCCCACCTGAACTGGTTCACCTCATCGAACTTCGGCCGTCATTCTCTCTACGAATGAAAGCAGATCTCGATAATCCTCCTGCCTGCGAAGCCTAACAGTGGGCAGAGAGAGTGTTGCACTAGAACCACGCTTGAGTATTTCGTGACTCAATCACGCAAGTCTTAGCACTTAAGCAGTTTAGAGATCGCAACAGGCAACATCAGCGAAAGCCATGTTGCACCACGGCATCAAGCAACTGATTCATTCCATGAACAGTAAAAGAAGTACCTCACGCCCCTAATACGTACGTAAGGACTACATGAGTCAGCACTTACGCACTACGCCTCGGCGTAATCTCGAAACTGTTTCATATCTTTGGCATTCAGTCTGCTTTACGTTTCAGTTCAGATTCAGAATCACACAAATAGACTCTTCTCTCACATAAGGACTTCACCATGAACACGCTGCTCTCACAACTGATGGCGGATGAAGCAGGTTTCATTGTCTCTGCGGAACTTGTTCTGGTTGCCACCATCCTGGTCCTGGGCATGATTGTCGGGCTTTCGGAAGTTGCAAATGGCATTAACCAGGAACTGGAAGACGTCGGCAGCGCGTTCGGCCGCGTCAATCAATCGTACTATTTTGCCGGCTTCGAAGGACACAAAGGATGGATTGACGGTAGTCAATTTTCAGACAGTGTCGACTTCTGCGATGGCGAGTTTGACATCAATTGCGATGGTGGTGCCCGCCCAGAACGCTAACGACGACTCGAGCAAAAAACCTAGTGTTGCAGCAACTCTTCTTTAGATTGAGGAAGTTGACGGGAGCGACAACGGAGCGATACTCCAGACTCACAACCCCAACTTCAAGGCTTCACAAGACCCTAACCGCACACATCAAGTGTGCGGCAAACCGCTCCTTCAGTTGTTATCGCGCTGCCGCTGCTTCTTTCTTGCTCGGCGACGTTCTTTTTTACTCATCCCGCTGAAGTCGTCGTCATCTTCTTCGTAATAGTCATCGCACGACTGATTCGTGGCTTTCTTTCGTGGCTTTTTCGGCTCTGCTCGATGCTCGGAATGCGGAGCCTTGGCCTCTTGGGGAGCATCCACTCTCGTGTTGTTTCCTAGCACACGTTTCCGCTTTTTCCCAGAAGCCGTTTTCGCCTCGGGAGTTGAGGGACTGGGTTTTGCGGCTGGCTTGGATGGTTGCGACTGAGGGCTGCCTTGACTGCTCCCCGCCCGTTTTTTTGTGGCTGCTTGCTTATTAGCAATCACCTCAGCACGACTACGTTCTCTTTCTGCTTTTTTCTCTTCAGCAAGAGCAACCTTTTGGGCAGCTCGTTTTTGCTTCTCGGCGACTTTTTCTTCCTGAGCGGCATCTCGCTCCGCTTTCTTTTGTGCGATGGCCTCTTGCTTCTCCATCCAAGCCAACTCTCTTGCTTCAACGCGTTTCGCCTTCGCAACCTCCTTGAGCTTGCGGCGCTCAGCCCGTTTGTCCGCACTTTTTGACTTAGACCTGCTTGATTTGGACTTGGACTTGTTCGTTAAAAACTTCGCCCGGAGCCTGGCAATTCGCTCCAAGAGGACAAGCTTTGTGCGAGCGAAACGGGAAGTGCCTCGCGGTGCCGCTTCATTCGTGACATGAACCACAAAGCGTGCATGGAACAGCAAAGTGAAAGAAAGCAGGAAGTGCCACAAGCATGCCGAGCCTGACACTGCCAGATCGCGAACTGAAGCGGGAAGTGACAAGTCCAAGCCGAGTTTCAAGCCAGCAGCACCTACACCGCAAGCGAGGGCTGTATTCCACAGGAATCGGCTGGCTCGCGAGTGCCGCATGTCGAGCGAGATCAACTGATGCAACGCAAGCACACCTATTGAAAACGGAACAAACCAATAGAGCAATTCAGGCCTCCAACTATGGATTGGCCATTGCTCGTAAGTCAGTTGCGCAAGTGGTTCATGAAGACCCACCCCATTCGCAATGCAGGCCATCGCCCAGAAACTACCTGCCCATGCCCAAATGCGGTAGCGGCCACCGAAATCCTTGCGGCTACGAGATCGGTACCACCAGATGGTGAAAGAAAGCTGTGAGACGAGCATCAGCGAAACGGTACTGAAAAAGCGGAAGGCGTTTCCATAAACAGGTGAAAGCAGTCGCTCCAGACCGTCAATGGTCAACTCTTGAAAATTAGCCCAAAGTAATCCGCTCCAAATAATCACTCCAGTGACACCATAGGCAATCACTTTCCAAAGCCGACTGGGAATCAGGCTTTCTTCCGCGACAACATCAGTCACCAGTGGAGCCTGAACAGATACCTCTGAGTTTTCAGGAGAGCGAGCTTTTCCAGGTTGCTTTTTGGGCGATGGAGGCGCAATTTCCTCTCCCGACTCCTGAGCCAGGCGACGGCGACGACGGTCATCCAGTGAACGTGATCCTGCGAATTGAGCGGTCATCCTGCCGCGATATCTCTCTATTTCAGATCTTAAAGAGTGAAGAATTCAGACAGCAACCGATCCTTGTAAATTCACTGCCATACTTTGAAGCATCGGTTTTTAAAGGACAGCGCTTCATTTCGTCTCTCGAATTGGCATTCCTGACGTGAGACTCGTGACCGCAGGGGCAGATGAGGCGAAAAATAGTTGCTCTCCACCCATCTTTGCCATCTTAACAGGTCACGTCGGAGTAGCTTGCCCCCTTTGGCTTTTCGTGTTTCTCCAAACGACCTCGTGGTTTTGTGGTCGACTCGCTTCTCAGACGGTGTTTTACTTGACTCTGGAGAGCCTTGCGTACCTAATAGGGGTCGGTCCGCCCCATTTCATGCTTAACTAGACGAAGAGATTGAGAAAACGTGGCACGATCTTCATATTCACTTTCAGCTCTTTCCTCTCGCCGCCGCAGGGTCGCGATGAGATTGCAAAGTGATGTCGACAGTCAAAATCCGGAAGATGCAGCACTTCCAGTTTTTGTCGAGAAGGGTTCGCGTTCAGTCCCACCCGCTTTCGACTTAGAGGAGCCTCGGCACTCTGACGCATTTGCGAAAAGGCTTCAGCATGATGAGCCAATGACGTGGATTTTTGCAGGAGACTCTAATTTCTGCTCAACTCCTCAGTCGTCAGAAACTTTCCCGCGACTGGTTGCAGATTGGACGAAGTCTGAGTTCGGCAGGCTGGCCGACATTTTCGTCAACGGAACCTATGCGAACGCTCGGCTGAAGCATGTTCGGCATCGAATGCAAATCAGGTTTACACGGTTCGAGCCAGACGTCGTCACACTCGTTTGCGGCTTTGCAGATTGCGACAGAGGCGTTGAAAAATGCGACGAATTCGAACAGTCGCTCATTGGTATTATCAAAGATATCCAGCAGATCGGAGCCATGCCTGTTGTCTGCACGCCACCTTGCCCTGAAGCTGACGAAGACACAGACGAGCACATCGACCAGTTAATCTTTGTGGAAGCCATTCGCGGATGTGTTGCTGAACATTCAGGAATCCTTGTAGACCACTGGAAGTACTGGGAGAACCAATCAAACACCGAAAGCCTCTGGGACCGAGATCATCAACACCCGACGGCAGCTGGCATCCTTCAAATGCACAAGCTTTTCCTTCACGAAATGGGGATCGTTCGCCGCTTGACCGACCCCGAGACAGTCAGGAAGTCGACGGCGGAAACAGTAAGAATCACGGAGTAATCACGCATGAACAGGCTCTCACGAACCACACACTTCATTCAAAAACTGCTTCTGATACTCATGTTTGCGGGATGTTTTCAAACGAGCGCGTTCGCTCAATTCAGAAACGGACGTCGTGGTCAAGGAGTAAAACCACAAGGCGATGGGACTCGATTCTACTACGACCGCAACGGCGTTCCGAACTGGGAGGCAGACAAAGAGTTCCCTTCAGATGTCTTTACATTTGTCCGCATTCGCTTCAATGCTATTGAAGGGGAACGTGGAAAGTGGCGAACTGACTACCCTGACAGCGATCTCAATATGTCGTTCCGACTCCAGCAACTGACGTCACTAAAAGTGAATCCCGACCCCATCGTTCTTCAGCTGACCGACCCCAAACTCTTTGACTACCCATTCGTCTACTTCTGCGAACCCGGAGGTGGGTTCGGACGCGGCGGATGGAATGGCGGAGGGCTTGCATTCACGCCGGAAGAGACCAAGGAGTTCCGAAGGTATCTCGACAATGGTGGGTTCGCCATGTTTGATGACTTCTGGGGCGAGCAAGAGTGGCACAATTTCTACACTGAGATCAAGAAAGTCTTTCCAGATCGAGAACCAGAAGACATCCCGCTCGACCACCCGATTTTCAATTGCGTCTACAAACTGAAGGAAAAGCCACAGGTGCCTTCAATCAACGCCGCTCTCCGAGGCCGCCCCTACGGAATTACCTGGGAACGTGAAGACGCAAGTGAAGTTCACTACCGAGGAATCTTCGACGATAAACGTCGCCTGATGGTCATGATCTGCCACAACACTGACTTAGGCGATGGCTGGGAGCGCGAAGGAGAGAATGAGTGGTACTTCCATGAGTTTTCAGAAAAGAAGGCTTACCCGCTCGGCATCAACATCATCTTCTATGCAATGACGCACTGAGACACGAGCTCTAAGCGTAAAACGCATGCATCTCGGCAACCATAATAGTCGTACACTTGAAGTGTACGTGAACAGCTTTCAATTTCGAGACGACTGGAAGAGCAAACCAGCCTCAGCCTGCCTCAATCACAGGCAGACTCAGTCTAACTTCCGCTTTTACCAGAAAACAACGAGAGTCCGGGACCTCAACTCTACACCGAAGCCACTCAAGTGCCTAGAATGTACGCATCGCTTGGCAACACCTGCACTGATTTCGCACGGTTGGCTCTCATGGATGCTACAGAACTCGATTCTCCCCCCTTCGAAGGCTTTATTGGCTCATGCGAGAGCATGAAGCAACTGTTCAGACACATTCGCAAGATTGCGAACAGTTCCGCAACAGTTCTTTTGCTGGGAGAAACTGGAACCGGCAAAGAGTTGGTCGCACAGTCGGTCCATGATCTCAGTCCACGTGCGACGGGACCATTCATCCGTGTCAACTGCGGTGCCCTCAGCGAAAGTCTGCTCGAAAGCGAACTCTTTGGCCACGTCAAAGGTGCCTTCACAAACGCAATTGAGAAACGAACTGGACGGTTCGAAGCAGCCCATGGCGGGACAATTTTCCTCGATGAAATCAACTCCGTCAGCCCGACTTTACAGGTAAAACTACTGCGAGTCCTTCAGGAACACGAATTTGAACGCGTAGGTGATACGAAAACCATTCACGTCGACTGCCGAATTCTTGCAGCAACCAACCGTGACTTGGCGGAACTTGTTGAGACGGATCTCTTTCGAGAAGACCTGTACTATCGGCTGAATGTCCTCCCGGTTTACGTCCCACCTTTGCGTGAGCGCCGCGAAGACATTCCTGAACTCGTCAAGTTTTTCGTCAAACGATACGCCGCTGAAAATCGACGCGTCATCTCATCGGTCACACCCGAGGCACTCACTTTCCTGAAGGCGTACTTGTGGCCCGGGAACGTTCGCGAATTACAGAATTACATCGAGAGAGCCATTGTCCTGGCGGATGGAGATGAACTCTCTGCTGACCTGCTGCCCGAACAAGTGCGCGGAGAAGCTCCTATCCGACTGGGCCGAATTCAAAGGACAGAACTGCAATCGTTGGGCGCGGAGTTCGTCTCACGAGCCTTAAGTGAAATCGCTGAAGATGGAAGCTGCCATGAATCAGTCATGGGCTTCGCGGAACGGGAACTCATTCTCCAGGCATTAAGAAGTTGCCAGGGGACACAAACAAAAACCGCCACCAAACTCGGCATCAACCGCAATACGCTCCACAAGAAAATTGACGACTACGGGCTGCAAGACGAGGCCCGGTAAAGTGAATCGACCACTTAGCCCCTGGTGATTCACCGGGGGAACAAGGTTGATTCACATCGCTTCACCCGGTGCTAAATGGGTTTTGAATCGTGCCTCTGACTGTGGGATGTTCTCCAAAACTGTTCGATTTCTGCGGCCAGAAAGAACGAACCGGTTGCACAAATCAGATCGTTCGATGACGCATCAGTGAGTGCTCTCTGCATCGCCTCGGCAGGAGAGGCTGGCAACGAGAACGGGCGAGTGAGAATTTCAGCTGCCATCTCCGACAACTCTTCGGTCGAAATTGCCCTTGGATTTTCTTGATAAGCCGTAAGAAAAAATTCGTCGAAGTGTTTGTCGAGCGTACGTAATAGTTCGGCACAGTCTTTGTCACGAGATGAGGCAAAGATGCAGAGTCGCCGGTCAGCTTTGATTGGCTGCAAGGTCTGGCACAATGCTTCAATAGAGGCCGGGTTGTGCGCCGCATCGATCACGATGACTGGCTCCTGATTGACGACCTCAATGCGAAGCGGAATCCGCGCCGCTTGAAGCCCTTTGCTGAGATGTTCTTCCGAAACTTCAAAACCACGCTGCGACAGCAGTCGCACCGCAGCGATTGCGAGCGAGGCATTTCGCGCTTGATGTTCGCCCGGCATTGCAAGCAGAACCTGACTGAGACAATAGTCACTTTCCGAATAGCCCAATGACCACGCTGGGAGAACTTGCTGTGTGTCATTGGGAGGAGCGACAGGCGTGACCTGAAACTCTTGACCGAGCTGGTAGAGCGGAGCACCTACGTCATTGGCAACTTTTTGAATCACACTTGCAGGGACTGGCTTCCGTACACCGCTCACAACCGGAACGCCTGTTTTCATAATCCCTGCCTTTTCGCGGGCGATCAAATCCAGGGTGCTGCCCAGCAAACGAGTGTGGTCCTTGCTAATGCTTGTAATGATTGAGACGAGAGGCTGACAAACATTTGTCGAATCGAGTCGCCCTCCCAAGCCGACTTCGATGACGGCAACTTGACATTTCTTCTGTACAAAGTGAAGCCACCCGGCTGCAGTGGAAAGCTCAAAAAACGTTGGCCCTCCATCGGGTTCGGCATCCATTTCCTGGGTGACTGATCGAAGTTGATCAACGATGGCAACCACTTCAGATTTTGAGGCCAACTCCTCATTAATGCTAAAGCGTTCTTCGTAGCGGTGTGCGTGAGGAGAAGTAAAAAGTCCGACTCGATAACCGGCTGTTTCGAGAATTCGAGCAACCATCGTTGCCGTCGAACCTTTCCCTTTGGAGCCAGCAATATGTACGCAGGGAACTTCGCCCTGAGGATTTCCCAGACGCTCCAGGAGAGACTGCATCTTCTGCAGGGAAAACGATTGCAGTCCGCTAGCCAGATTCGGGCTGCGCTCGTAATTGATTCTCCCAAAGAGAAACTCCAGCGATTCAAAATAACGCTGTTGGAGATCTTCGCTTGAAGATGAACGACTTGTTAGGGGTGAACTCACAGAGGTGCTTTACTTCAGGTTCGATGTATTCACTACTTCGTTGAGAGCCAGATCGACTCAATGTAGTATGCCACTCACAGTACCGTTTTTCGGTCTTCAAGCAATCCATAATCAACCTGAAACCTCCCAGAAAGATGGCCACGGTCAACTCCAGAATCATTTCGATCCAGATTGGTCAAGTTGAGGAATTCCCAGGCGACGCAAGTGGTCGTGGGCTAGAGAAAGATTGGCAAAGTGCGATTCGAAAACGTCCAGTTGAAGGTACCGTTTCGGTAGCGCTTGGAGGCCTGCATGGTGACCAGCAGGCAGATCGACGTGTTCACGGTGGTCCCGACAAAGCGGTTCTCGCTTATTCGATTGATCACCGCGAAGACTGGCAATCAGAGTTGGGCATCGACTCAGGAGAGCCTGGTGGCTTCGGCGAGAACTTCACCGTTTCAGGCGATACAGAAGAGACAGTTTGCGTTGGCGATGTCGTAGAAATCGGCAGCGCGATTCTTCAAGTTTCACAACCACGCCAGCCATGCTGGAAACTCTCCCGTCGCTGGAATGACCCTCAACTCGTGAAAAAAGTTGCTCGCACCGGTTGGACCGGCTGGTACTACCGTGTTCTCCAGGAGGGGGAAGTCGAATCCGGAAATGAATTCAAACTGGCGGACAGACCGAATCCAGACTGGACAATAGCTCGCTCCAACCAAGCACTATTCCACGACGACCTTTCAATTGAACAAATGCAAGAGCTTTCGAAGTTAAAGGAACTCGCCGAAAGTTGGAAACGCGATTTACTTCGCCGGTTGGCTTCGAAATCCTGAAATGAAAAAGGCCTTGCGACTCGAATCGCAAGGCCTATGAGTTTTCGTGAACAGATCGACTATTTTGGCAACCGTTCCACTTCAACTTCTGGGAATGAACCGGTCAAAGCTTTCATGAAAGCGACGAGGTCTTTCTTCTCCTGATCTTTCAGGTCGAGTTTCTTCACCTTGTCACTCAGGTTTTTGTTAGGTGTTCCGCCTTTGTTGTAATGTTCGACGACTTCCATCAGTGTTTTTTGAGTTCCATCGTGCATGTATGGTGCTGAATGGACAATGTTTCGAACTGTGGGTGTCTTGAATGATCCCCAATCTTTGGGATCTTTGGTCACTTCAAAACGTCCGACATCTGGCTTTTCTGCATCCATACCAACTCCAAGATTGTGGTACTTTTCGTCAGCGAGGTTTGCTCCGACGTGACATGCGGCACAATTGACTTTCTTCCCGAAGAAAAGTTCCTGCCCGCGAACCGCGCTTTCATCCATCGGGTGTGACTCGCTTCCTTTTTTCATCGCGTTGTACTTCGCGGAAAAATCCTCATCGTCTTCGAGCAAGTCTTCGAGGTCATCCTCATCGATCTTGGAGTACTTCGCCATTTCTTCATGATAGTCGTAAGGAGTCGGGCCGGTCACGATGGCACGTTCGAAAGTTGCTATT
>DAOUPA010000165.1 GCA_030626405.1 Planctomicrobium sp. | reverse complement strand
CTTCGGAGCCAGGTTGAGCAGGTTCCTAATCTGCATCACCCGCGCCCGTGACATCATTGCCAGTCATACAATTTCTGCCTGGTTTTCGACACACGGTCGGCTGTGTTCACCACGTTGTCGTCATTATACCTTTGACAGAATCCCGTCCATCTCCTTGGCACTGAAGGCACGAGCCGTTTGTGTCTGGACGTTCCCTTGCGACTCGAGGCTTAACATGAGTGTTAGCAATGTTTCATCGTCCGGCGCATCCAAGAGGATGGTTCCGTCGAAGGTAGCACCTAGGGTCCAGTAAATATTCTTGACTTTCACGCCCAACTTCTTGGCCCCCGTCTTGAAAGCACTGGCCCGCTTGCCCGTGTCCTTGATGTTTTTGATACCTTGTTCCGTAAATTTGATCGTGGTGATAAACGTGGCCATGGAGAAACTCCTGTGGTTGTGAGAATTGACATGTTCGCATCATATCTTACAGGCTGTCGTCCACTTGGGACATCCACAACCGCCGCTGCCATTCCCATTTCACCTCCGCAGCCACTGGCAACACACCCTTCAAATGAATCCGGTCCTTCCCCTTTTCAACCCTCGGCAGAAACAGTATCTCTTCCTGAATCTCCGGAGCCAGGTTGAGCAGATTCATAATCTGAGTGACGCGCGCACGGGAGACGTGGCCCAACCTGGCGATCTCTGCCTGGTCCTTCACGATGCCATCTTGAATCAACGTGTCGAACCGAATCGCCAATGCCATCAATTTCGTGATCCGTGGGAGACGGCCCTTCGGTGGGTCGACCTTTGATTCTCCGTGCTTCATCTGTCGATGCCCGGCACGCCCTTTGGTTTCGTGGAACTTCTTGCGTACGGTCTTACTCATTGGGTCACCTCCGTCAATTGGACTCCAGCATCAGAGAACGTCACCTCGATTTCCCCAGCCGCACCATCGTAGTCAACACGTTCGACCAGCCATCGTAGAGTCTGTTGTTTTTCCCGAGGCGTCATCGCCTCCCATAGCTCGTTAAACTCCGTCAACATTCGCGTCATCTCCATCGCATCGAGCCTCGCTCCAGAGTTTTCTGTGGTCCCATCCCGTTCGAGTTCATTCTGTTTCTTGCGGATCAACTCATTGAGATCGGCCAACCGTTGCGGAGAGTTCTGATCAATGGCCGCCTGCCTGAGTTGTTCGTAGAGACCTTTGAGTTCCAACTCTTGTCGTTGGCGTTCCTTCACATATTGTTGTTGCTGCAACTCGGCTTGTTTCTCAACTTCACTAATAACCGCATCCCGCAATTCTTCATTCTCTCCCACCTCCCGAATCTGGTCGACCACGAACTTCTCCAACTCTGGAGCCGAAACCGTGGGCGCAGGACATTTGTCATATCCTCGTTTCTGGGCGTTTGTGCAAACGTAATATCGATACCGCCTTTGTCCTCGTTTGGTGCTACTCAGCCCCATCGCACACCCACAGACCTTGCAATACAATAGCTGGGACAGAAGAGAAGTGCTCTTGGAATGTTTCGATCCTCCGAACTGGGCATTCCGCTGCATCAGCTTGCCTGCTGTCTGAAAGACTTCGCTGGAAACGATGGAGTCGTGTTCCCCCTCGTAGAGCTCATCGTCATATGTTACCTTGCCGATATACACAACATTCCGCAGCAGGTAGTGCAGCGTGTTCTTGGTGAATCGTGTTCCACATTTTTGGCTTTCCACTCTTCGTGGTCCAGGCTTTCGTCCGCCAGCCCCGCTCATCCACTTCGTTCAACACCTGCTGCACCGATTTGAGTTCCAGATAGAGCTTGAATATCTCTCGAACCTGCTCTGCTTCGAGTTCGTTCACGATCATCTTGCGATCAACGAGGTCGTAACCGAACACCGGACTCCCACCGCACCATTTCCCCTTGCGACGGGCCGCTCCCATTTTGTCCCGCGTCCGTTCACTGATCAATTCCCGCTCAAACTGGGCAAACGACAAAAGTATATTCAGCGTCAATCTCCCCATCGAGGAAGTGGTATTGAACTGCTGAGTGACGCTCACGAATGAGACTCTGTGTTTGTCGAACGTTTCTATCAGCCGTGAGAAGTCTGTCAGTGACCTTGCTGAGGCGATCCACCTTGTAGACGATCACACAATCGATCTCCCCCGCTTCAATATCTTCAATCAACTGTTTGACTGCAGGACGCTCCATATTCCCGCCGGTGAACCCACCGTCATCATAAAGTTGTGGAAGGCAGGTCCACCCCTCGTGCTTCATACTGGTGATGTAGGCCTCGGCGGATTCCCGCTGGGCATCGAGCGTGTTGAATTCCTGTTCGAGTCCTTCCTCGGTCGATTTGCGTGTGTAAATGGCACAGCGTACGGACGGCGTGGTCTTCTTGGACGTCTTGCGCTTTCGCCGGGAGGCTGTTGCAACCGTCATTACGCACCTCCTTTCTTCCGGAGGCCAAAGAACAGATAACCATTCCAGTGCGATCCGGTAATTTCTTTGGCGACCGCGCTCAGAGACTTGTATTTCTCTCCTGCATACTCAAACCCATCTTCCAGAACCGTGATCCGGTAGACATTCCCTTTGTATTTGCGTTCCAGCAGCATTCCTGCCACAGGAAGTCGGGAATCGTGCTCGACCTTAATGGAACCACGTCGAGTGCGCTGGGGCGGTGAAGATGACTGTGTCTGTTTCGGAGCTTTCAATCGTAGATCGGCGTCGTTGGCAATTTCCAGTGCTCGGTTGCGGGCGCGCTGAGACAAGTCGCCTTCAACGTTGGCTTGCAGTCGCCAGGCGATCCGTTTGATTAACCAGACCTTGTTACCGCTTCGAGTTTCTTCATGGATGACCTCCTCGTAACGTCGCCTGAGTTGGGTGACTGTCATCTCCTGCAATTCTGCAACTTCCGCTGTGATGTTTAGTGGCATCGTGTGCTTTCCGTGTTGGACTCATTGTTGTCCGGCTGCGACTCTCGCAACCGTGAACTCGTGGGCAACACACTGAGCGGTATTTCCAGAGAGGATGCAAGGCATGTTGAGCCATGCTCATCGAAAAATGGTGTTGTCTTTTGATGACGCAGAATCGCTCGTGCAAACAGAGTCGCAACAGTGGTGAGGTCGTTTTGTGTGGTGTTTTCCATGGCTCAGCACTTCGGTCCAGTCAAGAAAGGAGATTCCCCACTGGTTAACTACTGGAATTAGCTGAGAAATCACGGTATAAACTTTCGAACAGAAAGTGTACACACGAACACGTCGAGGGGTTGGGGGATGAAAGAGACACTTTTCCATCGGGATGAAATCCAGAAGCATTTCGAAATCATTTACCCGCCCGACTATGACATCGCGAGATTGATCGCTCAGGAGCTGGAATCTCCAGATGTCACCAAGACTGCCAAAATGTCGGTGAAAGGACTCGCTCGACACCACGCACTCGTCGGCACAAATCGACTTCGATTGGCGTGGGGATTAAATTCCCCTCGTCATACGGTGGAAGAGCTTCGGGTCGAGAGTCTTAAACCGAATTTTGATGAAGAAGCCTGGCGTGTGCGATGCGAAAAACTCAGTCATCAACCACTTACGGAAAAGCTGTTGGATTTTTTAGTCGAAGACATGGAGGAACGAGTCGAGGATTGTAGCAAGTTGCTCAGAATTGTGAGCCAAATTGTGTTGAACCAGAATGGCAAATACTCCGTCGACCAGTGGGAACCTATCGCCAGTTACCACGCTCGAGAACTGCTTAGGTCGACCTCTTTTATGGGCTCGCAGCTCAATCATATTTGTGACGAGATTGAGAACATTCGTTTTAAAGCAGGACGAGGGATGATTGAGATCGGAGTATATGGAGGGAACTGCTCGTATTTTGTCTGGTCGCAGATAATTGGCCACGCTTCAAAACATTGGTTCAACTGTGTCCGCACTGCTGAAAAGAGCCGCACCAACCCAAATTACCTTTATGAGACCACCGCTTCACATTTGTTTTGGGAGAGTATTTTCTCTTCGCTTCCTCAGCCTCAGCAACTCTTGAATCGTATCTTTGAAGAACAAGCAGTCGTGCGATTAGCGCTCCGCAAACGAGCAGAACTACATGCTCCGCCAACCGTATCCATGCCTTCATAAGTTCGTCATTACCTGAGAATTGGCTGGGCAGCTTTTTCCATCCACCCTCCTCACGAAGTATTTCGTAGTAAACGCTGGGGGCTTCATTTTTGGGAAACTGGCGGAAGAAGCTACGAAGACGGAGTGTCTTATGAGCAAACGGATCTTTCTCAATTGACAGGCCAATTCGAAAGGGTGTGTACCCTGGCTCATCAAACGTGCTGAATCCTTCACCAAGTCCGCCAGGACCGGCAAAAAGGTCAATGACTGTAATATCGTTCGGCAATGGGGTCTCAGTATGTTTTATTATCAGAATTCAAAGTTGTCTCAAATTTCTCAGCTTCACGAATTTCACGATGAAACTCTAGACCATGAAAGCAAGGTGAAGCTCAGCCATTTTCTACATCAACATGAAATCATTTTGACAACTATTCAGATTCAATTAAATTCATGCGCAGGCATCTTAGAGTGACTTCCCTTCTTGGGAACAGGAAGGGAAGTCACCGGATATTCTCAAAGTTCTTACGGATGTGTCGGTTCAATGTTTAATCTGAGTCCTTTGACCACCTAGCTTGGATCGGAGCTTTTGACAACAGATCTGTCATTGTCTCCTATCTCGAACGTTTTCCATAATTTTGTTTGATTGCTCCAGATCGGTTTTACAGAAATGGGCAAAACGCCTTTCAAGTGAACCCGATCCTTCCCCGACATCACTCGCGGTAAGAACAGGATCTCCTCCTGAAGCTCTGGCGCCAGGTTTAGCAGATTCATAATCTGTGTCACCCGCGCTCGTGAAATCATCGCCAGACGTGCAATCTCTGCCTGATTCTCGACTGTACTGTCCCGCATCAACGTCTCGAACCGAATCGCCAAAGCCATCAGTTTCGAAATCCGAGGTACCCGTCCATTCGGACTTGGTGGAGTTTCTCCATCTTCATATTTCTTGGCCCCCGTTCTTCCAGTTGCGGTATTGAACTTGTATTTTTTCGATGCAGTGTCAGTCATATTTCTGTTTCCTGTCGCGAGGTACGTTCGAACAAGGTCTGAATCCCGGAAGAGTGATAGTCGATCGTGATCTCACCAGCAGGTCCGTCGAAATGGATCTTCTCAATGAGCAGTTGCAACAGTTCGTGTTGCTCGCACATCGTCAGTGAGCGCCACAGGGCATCAAATTCAAAGAGTCGTTGTTGCACAGTTCGAGGGTCGATTTGCTCTCGTTCGAGTTGTTGTAATCTCCTCCGTACTTCGCTGAGACGCTTTTGGTGCCGATCGATCTGTTCCTGAATATCAGCCATCCGGTCTTCACTTCCGGATTGAAGAGAGACCTGGGATAACTCTTCATAGGCGGAAGCCACTTGCTTGGAAATCAACTTTTCCTCTTGCTTGAGAGATTCGCGTTCTTGTTGCGTTTGAGAGGAGATCTCCCGAAGCATCCCTTCGAGAACCACTGGATCACGGCCTAACGCTCGAATCTTCTCAATTACAAACCGCTCGATCTCACCTGCTGAGACCGTTGGAGTGGGACAAGCCTGGTAGCCTCGTTTCTGAGCATGGCTCCAGACGTAATAGCGATATCGCTTTCGTCCCTTCGCGGTGTATGAATGCGTCATTGAACATTGGCAACTCTGGCAACGAAGCAGGCCACCCAGGATACCACCATGTTTAGTTCGTGGTCCCCCTCTTCCTCCGGACTTACCTTGTTCAAGGAGTAATTGCTGAACTTCAGTAAACACTTCTGGATCGACAATTCCGTCATGCTCTCCTTCGTACATTTGCTCTTGGAATTGCACCTTCCCGATGTAGACCGGATTCCGTAGCAGGTAGTGAAGATTGTTTTTCGTGAATGCGGCTCCTCCCTGCATCGTGTTCTTCTTAGTTGTCCAGCGTTTGGTGGTCCACCCCCTGGAATTCAATTCTTTCGCGACTGACAACAGCGATTTGTGATCGAGGTACATCGCGAAGATTTCACGAACACGCTCAGATTCCAGTTCGTTGATCATCAACTTCGTGTCGAGGAGGTTGTACCCCAGAACTGGTCTTCCCCCGGTCCATTTTCCCCGTTTACGTGTGGCCGCCATTTTGTCTCGAGTCCGTTCGCTGATCATCTCCCGTTCGAATTGTGCAAACGACAGCAGGATATTCAGCGTCAACCGTCCCATTGAGTTGGTCGTGTTAAAATGCTGTGTGACCGAAACAAACGAGACATCATGTTCATCAAACAACTCAACAATCTTCCCAAAATCGTGCAATGATCGACTGAGGCGGTCCACCTTGTACACGACCACACAATCGATTCGCCTGGCTTTAATGTCATCGAACAATCGACTCAGCGCAGGACGATCCATGTTGCCTCCAGAAAAACCTCCATCATCGTAAATCTCGGGAAGGCAGACCCAGCCGAGGCTCTCCTGGCTACGGATATATGATTCCGCACTGTCTCGCTGGGCGTCGAGCGAACTGTAAGCCTGTCCGAGACCATGGTTAGTCGATTTACGGGTATAGATGGCGCAGCGGATTGTTGGAGGGGTTTCCTCTGTCCTGTCATTTCTGGAAATCATGAGTTGCGTCCTTTCTTATTCAATCCGAAGAAGTGATAGCCATTCCAATGAGACCCAGTCACCGCTTTCGCAATTCCGCTGAGCGAAGCGTAAACGACTTCTTCGCATTCGAATCCGTTGGCCAGAACCGTGACGACGATTTTCCGTCCTTTGTAGATGCGAGTCAGAACCGTTCCGGGTATTGGTTTACGATCCTCTCTGGAAACAGAAACAGCCGCCTTTGAGGCGGCTGTTTTGATCTTTCGGACACCGCCTGGCGGTTGGCGTTTTATATTGGGAGCCTTCATGCGGATATCGGAATCGTTGGCCAATTCCAATGCCCTGCGTCTCGCCCGTTGCGAGAGGTCACCATAAGCATTGGCCTGCATTCGCCAGGCAATCCGTTTGATCAGCCAGATCTTATTGCCACTGCGGGCTTCTTCATTCAGGAGTTCTTCATACTGTCGTTGCAATTGTTTGACGGTCTGTTGCTGCATCGCAGCCACTTCGGCATCAATATCAAGTTCCGATGTGCCGCTTGGAGATTCCGGTCCTGAGTCCGGAGTGATAGAATCACGCTTAGCCATGAGCGTCCCTTTCTGATTTAAAGGGTGTTTGTGGTAAGAGCCGGCTTGGTGTTACAGCACCTTGTCGGCTCGTTTTATTGGTGATGTCGCTCTCGCCTGGAGATCGTTCACCCATGGGGACATTAAGGTCGATCTCAGAGGAAACATCAAGGCATGATTCCGGATCCGACGTGGTTAGACTCCCACGGTAATAGAGTCTCAGGAATGCTCTACTCAGCAGTTGAATGATGCGCTGCCGACGCTCCTCTGATGTCATTTTTTCAATTCGTGAATTCATGGTTCCTCGTTGAGTTAAACACGTCGACGGACGTCTCTCATTGTGCAGAAACTCGCCAAAACATTTTGTGAGAATTTCAATAGACGGTGACCTGCCTCACACCTCCTGCTATGCTTTGGAGAGACTGATTTTTCGAGTTCGCAACCGTAAGATTCTTAATGTTCATGATGTTCCGTACGATAACATTCCTGATCTTTCTGACTTGTTCGCAGTTCGTTCAAGCGGATGACCTAAACGATGCATCAACTCCAACAGATCGCATTAACCACCTCATTGAACAAAAATGGGAGGAATCCGGAGTTCAGCCTGCCCCACCTGCTACAGAGAGTGACTTTGTTCGCCGAGTTTATCTCGATCTTGTGGGAAGACCTCCAACACGGCAGGAACGTCAGACATTCCTTAACGACCAACGTTCAAACAAGCGTGAAATGGTTGTCGATCTCCTGTTGCAGAGTGAAGACTACGTCCATCACTTTACAGACATCTTTGACGCGCTGTTGATGGGTCGAGGGAGCGAGCAAAACTATCGTGAGCGGGAACAGCATCAATGGCGTAGTTGGCTGGAGCGAGTCTTTCGCGATAATCGCCCTTGGAATCAAGTTGTTGCCGAAATCTTAATGGCACGTCCAGAATCCAAGGATGATCGTGGTCTGGTCTGGTTTCTGTTTGAACGGAAAGACAACCACCAGGAAATTGCGGAGGCCATCGCACCTGCATTCTTTGGAATTCGTATTGAATGCGCTCAATGTCACGATCACATGATCGCTACAGAAATTGCGCAGGCTCATTATTGGGGGCTCGTCGCCTTCTTCAATCGTGGGAAGAACACGAAAACTCCAAATGGGCCACGTGTCAGTGAATCCGCGATTGGCGGCTTTTCTGATTTTGCAAATCTCGAAGGGAGCAGCAGCCCAAATCTACTGACGTTTTTCCAAGCTGATGTCATCGATGAGCCGAGACCCGAAAAAGATCAAAAAGAGGAAGATGGCAACGACCTCTATGTCGAAGCGTCGCAATCTGGCGAACCACGCGTTCCGAAATTCTCCCGACGAGAAAAGTTTGTCGACGAAGTTGTTCAGCATCATCCGCTCATCGCTCGCGCGTTTGTGAATCGGATCTGGGCCCTCCTCTTAGGGCGAGGAATTGTCCATCCATTCGATGAAATGGACAGTGTCCATGAACCTTCGCATCCAGAACTACTGGACTGGTTGGCACAAGACTTTCGAGATTCACATTACAACATCCGCAGACTCGTCCGCATGATTGCGTTAAGCGACGTCTATCAACTTGAATCTCGCCGCCCAGCAGGATTGGAAGATCCATCGCTCTTCGCCTGGAATCTTGAACGACCCTTGACCGCCGAGCAACTGAGCCGATCAATTCAATTGACGCTTCGTGGTGAATTCAAAAACGATCATCTACTTGTGAACCAACTGAGAATGACATTCCCAGACGTGTTACCAGAGACAATACAAACTGGCGTGAAGGAATCGCTGTTTCTGTCGAACAACCCGGCGATCAATCAATTCATTGAACAAAGCAATGGGGAGCATCACTTACTGACCGCATTGCAGGCACTGAAATCACGCGACGAGCAGATCATTCTCTTGTTTGAATCAATTTATGGCCGTGTAGCGACCACTGAAGAAGTAGAGAGAATCTCTCAGTTTCTTAATTCTTCCTCTTCTGATCAAAGAGTCCAGCAACGCTGGCAACAAGTGATCTGGGCGATGATCACCAGCGCTGAATTCCGATATAATCATTGAGCCGAACAAAATTGATGAATCCGACTGATGACCACAACCCACGTTCGTGCGGAAGTCCAGAGCACACACTGCATCGACGCATGTTTTTGCAGGGTTCGATGGCAGCGAGTGTCGCTTCTATAGCGAGTTTTTCTGGATTGTTTTCAATCCCTGCGCTCGCTGAGGAAACGAAGCGAAAAGGGAAGAAGTGTATTTTGCTCTGGCTTTGCGGGGCTCCCAGTCAATTCGAGACATGGGATCCGAAACCTGGAACTCCCACAGGTGGGCCTTTCGGTGCGATCGATACTGTGTTGCCGGGAGTGAAAATCAGCCAGTTGATGCCGCAATGTGCCGGTATCCTCGATAAGCTTGCGGTCATCCGCTCCATGAAGACTGAGCCCAGTGAGCATTTCCAAGGCATTGATGTGTTGACCCGTGGAGATAAACCACGTCCCCCTTTTACACGTCCGATTCTCGGATCCGTCGTCGCTGAACAGCTTGGCCAACTCGACAGTCCGGTTCCGCAATTTGTCCTGCTTGATCCGTGTCCAGAAGGAAATGAGTTTAAGGCATTCAAAGCAGGAAACTGGGCGGGTTGGCTTGGTGCTGAATATGGCCCCGTTCGCGCTGGTGGCGAATATTCGATCCCCGATATCCTCAAGCCAGAAACTATTTCAGAAGCAGATCATTCTGATCGAGAAGCTCTACGGAGTTTCTTGAGCCGTAAATATGAAAACGATCAGCGAAGTCAAGCAGCCTCTTCTTACAATGCTGCGTTTGAGCGAGTGAAAGGTCTGATGAGTTGTGCTCCACTCTTTGATTTGGAAAAACTTCCTGAAGATGATCGACGACGTTACGGACCAGGAGCCTTTGCTCAACATGCATTACAGGCCAGACATTTAATTGAGAACGGATCAACATTTGTGATGGTCGCGAACGGAATGCCTTGGGACAATCACGTTTTCCAACACGAAATGCATCAAATGCTCGTTCCCGAACTCGACAACATCCTGTTCCAACTCGTGACGGATCTTGAAGACCGTGGAATGCTCGACGACACGCTGGTCATTGCAATGGGTGAATTTGGTCGGACTCCCTGGCTCAACGAAGCCCGTGGTCGCGACCATTATCCCAAGGCCTGGAGTATGGCCATGGCGGGTGGCGGTATTCGAGGAGGCGTCGTTCACGGTGCAACCGATGAATTGGGTGTTGAAGTTGCGGAAGATCATGTTGACAACCACAAACTGTTCGCCACGATTTATAAGACATTAGGAATTGATGCCAATGAAAGTTACGACCTTCCCGATTTGCCAACTTTTTATCGAGTTGAGGGAGACGTTTCTCCAATTCATGAAGTTTTGATTTGAATCCTTCTAATTGTTCTCTAATCAGCCCTTTGCAATTCACATGGATCAACTGAAGTTAAACAAGTCGAATCATTTCAAACTCCCCACCGGAGTCTTGGGGGCGTCGCTGTCTGCGGATGGCGGGAAGCTCGTCGCCGGTTGTATGGACGGCATTTATCTAGCGAACCTTGAGACCAAGTCCTCCGAGCGAATCGGTCAGCATGAAAGTTATGTCAGTTCGGTTGCCTGGCTTCCTAATCAAAATGCGATTGTTTCAGCTGGTTATGATGGCGCCCTGCAATGGATCGATGCCTCCAATTATAAGCAACAGCGGCAGATTCAACTGCATGATTTCTGGTCCTGGGACATGTCGGTTTCTCCCGATCAATCCATGATCGCTTCGGTGACAGGGCAATATCTGTCTGGTGGCTACAAATATGAACCACTGCCGGAACGGGAACCCTCAGTGAAACTCTTGTCAGCGGCGACTGGTGAAGTTCTCCATCATTTTGAGCATGTTCCTTCAGTTCAAGCAGTCACATTTAGTCCCGACAATCAATTCGTCGCTGCAGGAAACTTGATGGGTGAAGTTCGTGTCTGGAACTGCCAGTCTGGTCAGCAATTAGCTCGTTGGACGACAGCCGATTTTACGAGTTGGGGGATCATTAAGAGCCACTGTTATCTTGGTGGAATCTTTGCCATGCAGTTTACGCCTGATGGGCAAGAACTTCTTCTTGCTGGCATGGGGCCGATGCGTGATCCAATGGCGGGTAATGGTCGACAGCTCTGGCAGAAGTGGTCTTGGACTGATTCTGAACCGCAGAAAGTTGCTGAGACTCTTAAAAAAGAAGCGGGTGAAGGTCTGATGGAAACGCTTGCCTTGCATCCGACTGAAAACCTGTTTGTGATGGGGGGACGATTGCGGGGCGGCGATTGGAACGTCGCGGTCTTTGATCTCGCAACAGGGACTCGTCAAGCGACTCTCAAAACAGGTTTCCGTGTCACAGAAGCCCTGTTCACCACCGACGGCAAACAACTTGTTATCGTTGGGACCCAAGGCCAACCCGGTCCCAATAAGATGGGAGTTATTGCCGATTTCGGTCGAGTCGAAATTTACGATTTTGTCCAAACTTGATCAATCGAATCTCTCTGATTCGCTCACGCGTTGCGTCTGAGATTAACCTTCACCAGCAGAGCACCGACAGCAGACATGGCAACGACGACAGTCATCGCATTGTGAGGATTCGGTTTCACAATCGTGGCAGTTTGGTATGGTCGTCTTTTTGGTCATTGTTTTCCTTGCCTAAATGGAGTTCAACGAAATTGAAACATGAGACACGGGCTGAAGCATTGGCTGCCAAATTGCGCCGAAGAATGGTTCAGCAACACCTTCAGGGACGAGATATCACTGACCAACGCGTCTTGGATGCGATGGGGCGTGTGCCGAGGCACAAATTTGTTGCAAGTCACCTGCAGGATCAGGCGTACGAAGATTGTCCATTGTCAATTGGTCATCAGCAGACGATCTCTCAGCCCTACATTGTGGCTTTGATGACACAACTCCTCAGACCCGAATCCAATTCACGGGCACTCGATATTGGGACCGGATCGGGGTACCAGGCAGCGGTCCTGGCGGAACTGACCAAGGAAGTTTATTCGGTGGAAATCATCGCCCCACTGGCAGAGTCGGCACAAAAGCGACTCCAAACTCTCGGGTACGACAATATCACTGTTCGTTGTGGTGATGGATACCATGGTTGGCCTGAACAGGCTCCGTTTGATCTGATTGTCGTGGCCGCTGCTGCTCCAGATGGTGTTCCTGAATCATTGATAAAACAACTCACACTGGGAGGACGAATGCTGATCCCGGTCGGGACCAGCAATCAGGAGCTACTGTTCATTGAGAAGCAGTGTGACGGTCACGTAAAAGAGGCGACGATTGCTCCTGTTCGTTTTGTTCCCATGACGAGAAAAGCTTCAAACCATTGAATCACTTTGATTGTTTCCGCGGGGTACAAAAACCTCGAGCAGACTTGAACAGGAGTATTCCAGGTCGAAACTCGCAGAGAGGATTGAAACGTTGAACATTGGGATTGCAGATTTTTAGCTGTCAACAGCGCTGGAGCCATTTTCCCGAGTCACGAATCTTCACCGCGCAGACTGCGATCCCAGTCAACCATCAATATTCAATTTAAAAGAGGCCTCAAGCTGCACGTCGCCAGTAGTGCTTTAGCAGTCCACCGAGTCGAGTTGAGCAAGCAACATCCTTCAGCCTAACGGTCTGCACTTCTTCCGGTGGTTGTTCCCAACCAGGCGGTAGATTTTCCCTCGCAGAATGACCGCGTTCATTGTTGTACCAAGCCTGGGCTTCGCGGCAGATGTGGTTCAGATGCTTTTCAGAGACGACCACAAATTCATTTAAGACTTCATGCTTCAATGTCTGTACCACTCGTTCGACATGTGCTTGCAGATTTGGCGACATGATGGGTGTCTTATTGATTTCACAGCCTGTGGACTTGATGATCTCATCGAACTCCTT
>DAOUPA010000026.1 GCA_030626405.1 Planctomicrobium sp. | reverse complement strand
TGTACCGGTCGATCATTTACAATGCGGTTACGCTGGCAGGGGTGGTTGTGCAAGCGGCGTCGACACGTTTCCGGCGCGGCGTAAATGCACATTGTTGACGCCCGGTCGCTGGGAAGGATACCAGATTGCGGGAAAGTGGTTCGGAGTTCAAGTGAATGACAGGTCAGAAGCAGACTTGCAAGAACACGAACTCGTCGTGCGATAAACGGTCCATTGAGCGTCGCTGGCGCCATCCGTTAGTCAGTTTTTTGAGTGGCGTCGGCTTCTGGATCTCTCATGTTGTAGTTGTGATTGGTATCATTGTGGTGGCGGTACTTACCTGGTTTGACGTGCGAATCGATGGAGCTTGGGCGATTTTCGCACCAGCGGCGGCGATGGTGTTTGGATACGCCATGTTATTCGCCTTCGCCGGCTGGATTGCTTGCGGCAGCCGCTAGCCTGAAGAAGGGACACCAGTGACCAATTGGCATCAAAGGGCCGGTTCAGACATCCTAAGCCAGCTCGGTTCCCACGTGGAAAGTGGGTTGGCTGGCGACCAAGTGGAGGGACGCCGCGATCAATACGGCCCCAACGAATTGGTGGAAACGGGCGGGCGCGGGCCGTGGCGAATTCTTTGGGAGCAGCTCAGTGGGGCGATGGTCGTCCTATTGTTCGTAGCGGCAGGAGTGTCGGCTTTTTTGCACGAATACACTGACGCCTCTGTCATTATGGCTATAGTTGCACTAAACGCAGCGCTGGGTTTTGCTCAGGATTACCGAGCCGAAAAGGCACTGGCAGCGCTGAAGAAGTTGGCCGTGCCTATTGTGCGGGTTCGACGAGATGGTGTATTTCAGGAAATCTCTGCTCGCGAACTTGTTCCGGGCGACATTGTGCTATTGGAAGTCGGCAACCATGTGCCGTCCGATTGCCGGTTATTGGAATCCGTCAATCTCAAAATTCAAGAGGCGGCACTGACGGGCGAATCTGAAGCCGTCGAAAAACACGTTAAGCCGCTGGAGGGAGAGGACTTACCGCTCGGCGACCGCAAAAATATGGCCTACATGGGAACCGTTGTGACCTTTGGTCACGGTCAGGCCGTTGTTACGGATACTGGTATGAACACCGAGTTGGGGCATATTGCTCGGTCACTGCAAACGGTGGAAACAGAACCGACGCCGTTGCAGAAACGGCTGGCCCAACTTGGTCGTATGTTGGCCCTCGTCGCAATCGGGATCGTGGCATTGGTATTTGTGATGGGCATGCTTCGTGGCGAAGATCCGCGATTAATGATGATGACAGCACTCAGCTTGGCGGTTGCCGTTGTACCAGAAGGATTGCCGGCGGTCGCGACGGTCGCGTTGGCGATTGGTGCGCGGCGGATGTTCAAATGTCACGCACTAATTCGCAAACTCCCCGCTGTCGAAACGCTCGGCTCGGTCACGGTGATCTGCTCGGACAAGACCGGCACGCTGACTGAGAATCGCATGACGGTCACCGTGCTCGACGTTGCCGGGGACCGGTTGGATCTGACGGAGACGTTGCAAAAGAGCCAACCATTTTCCGAATTCGATGTTCCCGACGAAATCGCCGCGTTTCGGCATACGGTGGCTGACAACTCATCGCTGACGCTGCTGCTAACAGGAGCCGGCTTGTGCAACGACGCCGAACTCGAATTCGATCAGGAACACCAGGGGGTTCGAGCTGTCGGCGATCCCACCGAAGGTGCGATGGCCATCGCGGCGGCTCGCCTGGGACTTCTCAAAAATCGATTGCTGGCGCTGTTTCCTCGTGAAGCCGAAGTCCCATTCGATTCGGACCGAAAACGCATGACGACGGTACATAGCATCGCATCTTCGATCGGCGAGGAATCCGACGGACCAGTGCAGGCTGCATTGCGAACGATCACCGCGTTGGATGGTGACTACATTGCCTTCACCAAAGGCGCAGTCGATAGCATCCTCTGTGCGTGCCAATATGTCTGGGACGAAGACGAGCCAAAACCGATGTGCGATGACTGGCAAATTCGAATCGAAAAGGCAAATGAAAAACTTGCCTCGAACGGCATGCGCGTATTGGGCGTGGCGTTTCGGCTGCTTGACGAAAAACCAGCAGATAGTAATCTGAAATCAGTTGAGCAGCAGTTAATTTTTGTCGGGATGCTAGGCATGATTGACCCCCCGCGTCAGGAAGTCGCTGAAGCCGTGGCACGCTGCCGGTCGGCGGGTATTCGTCCACTGATGATCACAGGCGATCATCCTCTCACCGCCAAGCACATCGCCCAACAATTGAAGATCGCTGACAATGGCCAAGTGCTTACGGGGCAAGAGTTGGAGAGAATCAATGGTGAGGATCTGCAGGCCATCTTGGAAAAAACCTCTGTGTACGCGCGTGTTGCGCCCAAGCACAAATTGCGGCTGGTTCAAGCCCTCCAGGACAAAGGCCATGTGGTCGCCATGACCGGCGATGGTGTGAATGACGCGCCGGCTCTAAAGCAAGCGCACATCGGCGTGGCAATGGGGATCACCGGCACGGATGTTGCCAAGGAAGCGTCCCAAATGGTTCTTCTAGATGACAATTTTGCCACAATCGTCAACGCCGTCGAAGAAGGTCGCATCGCCTACGACAACATTCGCAAGTTCGTCAAGTACACAATGACCAGCAATGCGGGCGAGATCTGGGTCATGGTGCTCGGGCCGCTCATGGGCATGCCGCTGCCGTTGTTGCCGCTACAGATTTTGTGGATCAATCTGGTGACCGACGGATTGCCTGGTCTAGCCTTAGCTGTTGAGAAGTCCGAACGCGATACGATGCATCGTCCGCCTTATCCGCCCAAGGAACACATCTTTGCCCGCGGCATGGGACGCGACATCGCCTGGATCGGCCTGCTAATGGGTGTTGTATCCTTGGCGATGGGCTACTGGTCCTGGGCCACCGGCTTGGCGTCCGAAGCCCACTGGCGGACAATCATCTTCACAGTGTTGACGCTGGCCCAGATGGGCAATGCCTTGGCCACCCGTTCAGACCGCGACTCACTGTTTCAACTTGGCATCTTCTCAAATCGAGCACTGATTGGTTCCGTGGCGCTGACCTTCGGCTTGCAACTGGCAGTGATCTACTGGCCACCATTGCAGAGCATTTTCAAGACGACAGCCTTAACTAGCGGTGAATTTCTATTGTGCGTTGCATTAAGCACCATCGTGTTCTGGGCGGTTGAGGCAAAGAAGTTGCTGTTACGCTGTTGGTCGAGACATAGTGTCCAGGCCACACTACAATAATATTTCATGTATTCCTATCACAAAACCAGCGACAGAATCAGCGACGGATCGCGAATGGCTTGGCTTTGCAACAGCCGTGATCGCGATTGTATTTTTTTAGGTGTTCAATCTGTTCAATGCCCGCTGTCTGAGAGGTTCGGTGCTGAAACTGGGAGGGACTGCTCGGTGTCACCCGATAGTTTAGGGATTCCGGGATTACCGTCAGGGGGTGGAATCGGAGGACCTGCGAGTGTCACGGCGCAGTTTAATGCACCGCTCGCTCACCAGTGGATTCTTGTACTACTTGCCTTATCGCGGTGACCTCACGGGTGTTGTTTTTACCTGGGATGATCCTGCCGACCGCACACTGGACGAGCAGAATACGTTCGAGTACTTCTACAGAGTTCAACTCTCAAAAAGTTTTGCAATCACTCCCAGCGTGCAAGTGCTGATCAATCCAGCCCTCAACCCGAACGACAACGCCGTCACTATTTTCGGAGTGCGTGGATGGTTGACCTTTTGGCGAAAAAATTGAAATCCGGAACGAAGAAAAAGGTCCCTCCGCTGCTGATTTCAACAACGGCGAATCCCCGGGCATCTACGTGTCGAAACTCGGTGGCGACAATCGATTGTACCAGAACAACCGCGACGGAACTTTCATAGACGTTGCGGAGATCTGAAGCAAAACGTTGAATAATGTCGCTACCGGGAACTATGTTCTGCTAGGATGTTGTGCTCTCTACAGCTGTTCTGTATTGCTCTATTCAGTCGGTGATTTAGGACTTCGGAAAACTTTCCATGAATCGGAACAATCTTTCAATCAGAAACCTTCTGTTTTTTCTCTTTTGTTTTTGTATTCTTTCGGTCTTGTTCTTGACTGAATTCTCCCCCCAATCTTTCGGGGATGACAAACCTGAAACGCCTAAATCGAAAGCAACAAGCGATGTCCTCATCGCGTATGACGCTTTCGATTACCCCATTGGCTTACTGAAAGAAGCTGATCAAGGAGTCGGTTGGAAAGAACCGTGGCGAGTCTCTCGTGTCGCTGTCCCTGAAGTGGTGGACAGTCCAATGACTGCAACCACAACAGAGCCAAACTTGTCTCCGCGAGGTCTTCAAATCCAGGGAGCCAACGGGCGTAACAACCCGTTACGTCGAACGCTCGCTCAGCCGTTGTCGCAACGTGAAGTTTTCGTTCATTTCAAAATTCACTACCAGGAAGACCAGAAAGCCTCTTCCGAAGTTGATCCGGAGTTTTTCGTGTTGTGGTTGGATCGACTCGAAGGTGGAGACGCGGCGACGCACGCGGCAAATGTTCCGAACATTGGAATTCACATCGCTGACCGAGGACCGAAGAAAGGCAAGAACGTCTTCATGGTCCGGATCGGAGCGGCACAAACAGCCTGGAGCAAAATTGAGCTTGAAGCAAACCGAACGTTTCGTGTCGTTGGGCGGTTGTCAAAAACTCAAGCTGGCGCACGTGCAGACTACGACCGGCTCGACATGTGGGTTGATCCACAGTTGGCGGATCTTAATTCTCCAGACGCCACGATCTCGGGAGTTCAAAGCTTAAGTCTGGTGCAGTGGATTGGGTTTTCCACCGGACTCAAAACGGAATCAACGGACCGAATCTATGTCGACGATTTAATGATCGGCAACAGTTGGGAAAGTGTTCTCACAGATTCGGCAGTACAGATCGCCACGCAACAGCACCGTGGTCACAACGGTATTGTCTGGAACAAAACTGTTGATTTCAAGCAACATGTCTACCCATTGTTGAAGTCGCGTTGCTTTGAATGTCATTCTGGAACCAATCCCGATTCTGGTTTCCGTTTGGATGTTCATCGGGAACTCCTGGGCTACAGTATAGGCGAAGTTCTCGCCGAACCGGGGCGAGGTCATCGCAGCCGGTTGATCAAATCGATCGCAGCAGAGTCCGCTGAAGATCGGATGCCTCCAGATGGTGACGACCCGCTGACCGACGAACAAATAGCGATGCTACAAGCGTGGATCGATCAAGGAATGAAGTGGGACGATCAACTCTTACCGACACCGCAACGAGGATCTGATCACTGGGCGTTTCAACCCATCACGCGACCCGATGTTCCTCAAGTTGAAAATCCAGACTGGGTGAGAACTCAAGTCGATGCTTTCATCGCGAAATCTCATGCCGATGCAGGATTACAACACGCACCTGAAGCTGAACGAAGGACTCTCGTGCGGCGGCTCTATCTGGACTTGATCGGCTTGCCTCCCACGCCTGAAGAAGTTGAAGACTTCTTGGGCGATCAGTCGCAATCCGCATACGAAATGTTGGTCGAACGCCTGTTGAGATCGCCGCACTATGGGGAACGCTGGGGACGCTACTGGTTGGACTTGGCTCGCTGGGCAGAGAGCCAAGGGTATCAGCACGACATTGTTCGACCGTATGCGTGGCGTTACCGCGATTACGTCATCAACAGTTTCAATGAAGACAAACCGTATGACCGATTCCTGAAAGAACAACTCGCAGGGGATGAACTTCAGCCCTACTCCGACGAGAATCTGATCGCAACAGGGTTTCTTGGAGCTGCAAGAATTAGTGGAAACCAGGAGGACGATAACATCCAGCGCAACGATGTGCTTGTTGATATTGTGAATGCAGTCGGAAGCACAATGTTGGGTCTCACTCTGGAATGTGCCCAATGCCACAACCACAAGTTCGACCCTGTCAGTCAGCGAGATTATTACCAACTGCAAGCGTTCTTCACGAACGGACAACTCGGCAACCTGTCCCTCAGAGAAGCATCGTCATCAAGCCCAACGGATCTCGAAAAATGGATCCCGAAAGCTGCGTATGCATTCTACAAAAAAGAAGTCAACACACTTGTCAAGAGAAAGATGTACGAGCCAGTCACGGAACCTCAGACGTGGGGATACCTCTCGGCAATCACAAGTGATCCACAGATTCAAAGAAATCCCGTCGTCAATCGCAGGCCGATTCCCTGGCGACCGGAAATTCTTAAAAAAGCAGAGACCCGACTACTCATTCGCGGCGATGCCTCCAGCTTTGGTCCCAAAGTGAATGCCGCCTGGCCGGAAGTCCTCGGCATCACCCCCAGTTCGCTCGGTGACAATCCTCGCTCGGCGTTGTCCAACTGGATGGCAAGTCCACAGAACCCGCTCGTCTCTCGCGTTTGGGTCAACCGCATCTGGCAGTATCACTTCGGGCGAGGACTTGTTGAATCCGCGAGTGACTTTGGTGTCGAAGGTGCCGAACCCACGCATCAGGAACTGCTCGACTGGTTGGCAACTGAATTGATGAACAACAACTGGAGCACCAAGCACATTCATCGTCAGATCGTTCTCTCCAGTACATACCGGCAGCAACGAAGGCACAATGCTGCGAACGCCAAAATCGATCTCAATAATAAACTTCTCTGGCGCTGGCCTCGACGAAGGCTGCAAGCCGAAGCCATCCGAGATTCGGTTCTCGTGACCACAGGCGAACTTGACCGCACGCTCGGCAGCGTGAGTGTTCCGCCAGAACGAGAAGAACAACAACTTCGCCGAACGATTTATCTGTTCCAGCAACGCAGCGAAATGCCATCAGTGATGGCAATGTTCGATGCCCCCTCCGGGATCGCTAGTTGCTCACGAAGATCCGTTTCCACCGTTGCGTTACAACCTTTATTCATGCTCAATAGTCAATTCATGGCGAAGCGTGCGGCGGCATTGGCGGATGTCGTTTCTCACATCGCCGGTGACAATGTGGATCGGCAAATTGAAGTCGCATTCGAAAGAACTCTCTCGCGAAAACCAGACCAGCAAGAATTGAATATGGCGAGACGCATCCTGCAAACCGATCCAAACGAACCAGCAAACGATGAAAACGAAATCGCGAGTCGGCAACTGACTCGGTTCTGCCATGCTTTGTTAAATCTCAATGAATTCGTTTATATCCCCTGATCATCCGCGATAACTGTTTTTCCAATCATCACGCCCATAATTTCTCTGCTCGAAGTTCAAACATGCACATGAACCGCCGAATGATGTTAAAGGAAAGCGCCTTGGGATTTGGTTCTCTGGCGCTGACTGCAATGCTTGCCGAAAAGAGTCTCAGTAGTGATTCGACCACTCGGTTTTCCCAGCAACCACATCACACGCCAACGGCGCAGAGCATTATCTTCTTGTTCATGTCTGGTGGTCCCGGACAAACGGATACATTCGACCCGAAACCGGCACTCGACAAGTTGGATGGTCAGCGCGTTCCAGATTCGATTGCTGCCACCATCCCCAACATTCCGAGATCAGGAGTCAACTCGAAGCTATTCGCATCACCGTTTTCATTTCAACAATACGGCGAAAGTGGGATTCCCGTTTCCAGTTTGTTTCCCAGGACTGCCCAGATGGTCGATGACCTTTGCATCGTGCGGTCCATGAACCACCGCGTTCCGGTACACGGTCCGGGGGAATGCATCGCACTCACAGGCACCGGCGTTGGTGATCGTCCAAGCATGGGAGCCTGGGTCAATTACGGTCTCGGCAGTGCGTCGAAAAACTTGCCTGGGTTTATGACCTTCCTGTCGAATGTCTCCGGACCGCCACCACAGCTGCCGGGCTGGGGATCGGGGTTTTTACCAGCGCGATATCAAGGGACGCTGGTCGATGGAAACAAAGGTGTCCCTTACACCGAAATGCCTGGTGGATATACCGAAGCGAATCGTCGGCAACAACTCGACTTCATCAATGAAATGAACCGTCGCCACCTTGCACTCTCGGGACCAGACTCAGAACTAGAAGCACGAATCGATTCCTACGAACTCGGCTATCGCATGCAGGCATCAGCCCCGGAAGTATTCGACCTCACAAGCGAGTCAACTCACACACGAAGCATGTACGGTCTCGATGAAAAAGAAACCGCAGAGTTCGGCACTCACTGCTTGCTGGCTCGCCGCCTTGTCGAACGCGGTGTCCGCTGTATCCAACTGAGAAATGGAGGCTGGGACGCCCACAGCAATCTCACGTCCAATCACTTGAAAGGTGGTCAGCGAACCGACCAACCGATCGCCGGATTACTCCAAGACCTTAAGGAGCGTGGACTTCTCGATTCAACACTGGTCGTCTGGGGTGGAGAATTTGGCAGAACGCCCACGATTGAAGGATCACGAACAGGAAAAAGCCGAGGTCGTGATCATTCTCCCGCCGGTTACACAATGTGGCTGGCAGGTGGTGGGGTCAAAGGTGGACAAATCATCGGAGCCACTGATGATCTCGGTTACGTTCCCATCGAACGCCCTCTCTCCCCCGCCGACATGCACGCAACGTTACTACACGCTCTGGGGATCGATCAACACCGACTCTCCTACAACCACAACAACCGCGACGAAATCCCCACCGTCTTCGGCGGCGAAGTTGTTCAGGATGTGTTTGCGTAGTGAGGAACATTGGTGGGTCTAGACATCGACCCGGCCCACCGATGGCTTCGGCAGAAAATAATAGGGACAGCCACTTCTTTGTTTGAGGACTAACGATCTCAAAAACCGTTGAGAAAATCCCTGGACGTTTTTCCACATTTCCAGTCTACTCAAGATCGGAGTGAAATCAGTCCAAATTCCGAGGAAAGAGCACGCAGTCAACCTTGCAGGGAGTCCCCCTCTCTCCGCTCCCATTGAGACGAGGCCCGCAAACTACTGTTTTTCAGTGTTTCTGGGCCTTTCTCTTTTATTTGCAGACCACTCGTCCCGTTTTGTCCAGGTCTTGATTGTTGGCCCAAGCGGGAATCAGTCCTGACATTACGATCAAAACCACAACTGGCGCGCCGTAGTACAGCGTGCTATCTTTTCATTCACCCCGATTAGTCATTTGATGACACCGATCGGAGATTTTAAGACTGTTTCATATCAGATTGCACGTGCACATCTCGTTGTGGGTAGGGGATGCAGATTCCTTCGGCGTCAAATCGTTCTTTGACTTGCCGAGTGAGGTCCCAGTGGACGGTCCAGTAGTCCGCAGTTTTCACCCACGGCCGGCAGAACAAGTTCACAGACGAATCAGCGAGTTCGTCAACATGGACGGTCACAACCGGATCATCAAGAACGAGCTGATGTTGCGTGGCTATCTCTTTTAAGATGTTGATCACCTGATCGATGTTATCGTCGTAGCCGATCCCAAAGACCAAATCGACACGGCGGACATCACACCCTGTGAAGTTCGTAATCGTTTGTCCCCAGGCACTTTTATTGGGAATGATCAAGAGTTTGTTGTCGACCGTAGCCAGTGTCGTGGAAACGAGACTCATCTGCTTCACCGTTCCTTCGACTCCGGCGACATTGACGTAATCATCCAGATCAAAAGGACGGTAGACCATGATCAGCATTCCGCTCGCGAAATTTCCCAAGGTTTCCTGTAGGGCAAACCCAACGATGAATCCGCCTCCACCCAAGGCTGCCATTAAGGGGCCAAGAGGGACGCCGAGAGTCCCCAAGGTCATCATGATCCCAATCACGAGCACGACTCCGCCCGCTGTTTTACGGGCGAAATTTTCCAGAAGACTCGAAGCTCTCGGATGCTTCGCGAGAACTCGTCCTGCAGTACGGCCAGCAATTTTGGAAAGCAACCAGGAGATCAATAAAATGACCAATGCCAAAATCGCTCGTCGAATAAACGCCTTGCCACCATCGTCTCGCGCTGCCCAGCTTTTCACCTCAGCAAGGATTGCTGCAACAAAAGACGTTGTGTCGGTCGTTTCACTGATATCAGAAACGGCGATGATGAACTGCTTTGCAGATTGAACTTCGCCTCCTTTGTATTCGAGTGCGTCGAGTACGACCCGGGTCCGTTCCGTCAACTGCGCCTGTTCGTTCCGTAGTGCGATCATCTGTTCCGTCAATGTTTTACTCGATTCACCCTCCGCAAGTGCAGCGAGTTGCAGTTCGACTTCACCCACTTCGGTGATCTTTGCTCGCAGCAGACTGAGCCACACGGCCAGCTCGATTTCCAATTCATCCTGAGTCAACGGTCGCAGAAGAACCTGGAGATGACTGACTTCGATTAAAACGTCAGAAGTCGTTTTCGCCGAGTGAGTGACCTCTGGCTTCTCTTGCCCACTGACAGGCACAATCAACACCAGCAAACAAATAATGACAAGCAGTATGCTTCGACCGTGCCCGACTTGTTGTCTCATTTCTATTCCCCGGTCTCTGCTGTTCACTTTGCCGTGTTGCCTGATGCAAGTCACGATTCAATCGGTTCTACAACCAAGTTCTTCAGTTTGCGAATTGTGGTGGCGACAACGATCATGGAAATTCCCGTAGCGAGCAAATCGACACCCACAAAGATTCCAACCGCCCAGAGCCCTGAGATCGGCCACTGCTTCCAAATGAGCAGACCCAGCACTATCGCCATGACCCCGCTTCCCAGAAAATACAACCAGCCAGAAGCAGGTCGATAACTGAACGAAGTAAAGATTTTCCAAACTCCTTCCACGACGAAAAAGATTGCCAGGTACAAGGCAATGATTTTCATTCCAATCCATGGTTCCCCCAGCAGACCAAGTCCACACAGCGCGGTGATCGCCCCCAAAACCAATGGAGATAGTTTGCTCTTTAAACTTTCGGCCCGTATTCCCGAGACAATTTGAAAGATGCCAATCAGTAACAGTACACCACCGATGATCATCACAACCGCTTGTCCCGCAACGGCAGGTGTGGCAATGGCGAGGACACCTGCAATGACCAGCACGATACCGATTAACATGAGAGGTGTGGTGCTCGGGAAGTCGTTTTCAGTCATTATTGTTCTCTCTCAGATTCGAGATACTGTTGCGGCACGGACAGATCCGCGTGCTCTGGCCTGTGTCCGTAGAAAACGGTTTTCTGCCTTGTGAAACACTGGCTTCCACTAAGTGAAGATATCGTACACCAATTTTGGAACGTGTTCTAGTAGTGGCCAACGCCCGAGCGGACCGCGCTCTGTATCTTTTGTGTCCTAGAATCCGGCAACCTATTGAATTAGAGAATCCACACCCGCAAGCCCTTGGCCTCATTACTTGTTCCTGAAGACCTCTCACGACCAGGGAAAGGGACCACAACGCAACATCAACCAAATCGACTTCTCAGCGGAAGATCATGACTAAACAGAGTTCGTACAAGTTCCGTATCGGTTTGTACGTTCTACTACAGCGTGTCCCCGTTTCTTACCGCCCTTTGCTTATTTCGAGATTCGGGAACAGAGAAGACTCGAAACAAATGCTTCGAGTCTTCATTGCGATTCAAAATCGATCTTGCGATCAATGGTTGTAAGATGATTAGTTCAAATTGATTTGGAAAAACTTCGTTTTCGCTTCATGAAGTTCACTTTTTGCTCGTGAACTCGGCCAGCTATTTCTGACGAAGTCATCAAGCTCAAATATTTTCTTCTTCAAAGCAGAGCTGTGGTTTTCCACTTCGAACAGTTGTGAAATTAAGTCCGAAACGAGTTTTGCTGCGTCGGAATCCATATTGATCATGACACAATCTCCGTGATTAATGATGTGAGAAGGGTTTTGATTGCTGAAATTGATCCGCACTTACAGTTCAGAGAATTCACCATCACTGGGAGAACCGAGTCCTCCTATTTGAATCCGGCATCTCTTGGAGTTTCCCCTGCAGAACAAGTTCATTGCCGTTACGAATAATTATGAGCTTGGTTTTCGTTTCCAATGGGGTTCGTTCCATGGCATTTTGTAATTCTCTTGGCTGAGTCACATTATTGTCTGCCACCTTCAGAATGATATCACCAGGTTTTAGACTCATCGGAGCCGGTGGACATCAAAAGTTTTGGTGTCAGTAAAGAGCCGTTGGTGATCAACTTTGGGAATGCAATCGGGTCTCACGATGGAATTGCGTACCTCGCCAATCGACACGGACTCTACAAGTCTGTGGACAAAGATTTGACAGCCATTGTTACATCTGAATATTTCAAGAGCTGGGATATGAAATGATTTCTCTCAGAGCTAGGGACAGAAGCAGGATTGATTTGGGCGTTTCTGAAGACAAGCCAGCATTGGCGGTGTAGACTGTTTTAAAATAATCATTCCAGTTAGGAGTCAGTGACATGCAACGCGTCGTTCTCTTCCTGCTTCTCTGTTTCGTGAGCGTGAACCTGTCAGCTGAGGACTCGAAGCACTTGTTTATTCTTTCTGGACAGTCGAATATGGCAGGGTTGAAACCAGAGGAGTCGTTCACGCCAGCTGTTGAAAAGGAATTCGGCAAAGAGAACGTGATTGTCATTAAGGATGCCGTTGGGGGCCAACCGGTTCGGCGTTGGGACAAGGACTGGAAGTCCGCAAATGGAGACCAGCAGAAATCAAAGGCAGACCTTTACGACCGACTCCTCAAGAAAGTCCGGACGGCTATTGAAGGGCAGGAACTCGCATCGGTCACATTTCTTTGGATGCAAGGTGAACGCGATGCTCGCGAGAAAAACGGACCTGTTTACGCCGCAAGTTTAAATCGCGTCTTTGATCAGCTGAAGGCAGACCTCGGTCGTGAGGATCTCAATGTTGTCATCGGTCGACTCAGCGACTTTGACCTCGAAAACAAAAGGTATCCACACTGGACGATGCTCCGTCAAGTTCAAGTCGAAATCGCTGATGCTCATCCTCGCGGCACCTGGGTGAACACCGACGATCTCAACGATGGCCTCAACCGAAAAGGAAAGCAGATTAAAAACGACCTGCACTATTCCGCCGAAGGCTACATCATTTTCGGACAACGCCTTGCTGACAAAGCAATCACTCTGATTAAAAAACAGCGTTAGAAACGTATCTTGATTGAACTCCAGAGTAGTAGCTCATTTACTTTTACAACACAGACAGAAATGCCTCTGCAACATGGGTTTGTGTCTCATGAAGACCAATTCGCAGTAGACACAAGACAAGTGCTGAATCAGTCGTTAGTCTATTCTTAGTGACTAATGTCAGACGACTCGCCTCAATACATCCTCGTGATCTCACCTCCTCTTCAAAGGCTTTCCTATGCCTCCTGCCGACGAAACTTTACAGATTGATGATCAGCAGCGAGCCGTGCGATTGGTTGAGGTCTGCCAGAAAATTCGCGAACAGGTTGGTCGCATTGTTGTCGGTCAGGATGAAGTGATCGAACAACTCTTGATTGCGATTCTGGCACGCGGACATTGCCTGCTCGAAGGAGTTCCTGGTCTGGCAAAAACGTTGATGGTCCGGACTCTGGCAGAGTCCATGAGCCTGACGTTCCACCGGATTCAATTTACTCCCGACCTGATGCCCGCCGATATTACCGGCACGGATATCATTCAGGAAAACCGCGAGACCGGGCACCGGGATCTGGTGTTTGAGAAGGGGCCAATCTTCACGCAAATGTTGCTGGCGGATGAAATTAACCGCACGCCGCCGAAGACTCAAGCAGCATTGCTGGAAGCGATGCAGGAACACGAAGTGACGGTCGGCGGAACAACGTACCGACTCGATGAACCATTCTTCGTCCTTGCAACGCAGAACCCCATTGAACAGGAAGGGACTTACCCGCTTCCAGAAGCGCAGCGCGACCGCTTTTTATTCAACGTCGTCGTCGACTATCCAGACCGCGATCAGGAAGCTGAAATCATTGACCGTACGACTTCGACAATTGCAGCTGAAGTACAGTCGGTCGTCACTGGCGAGGAAATCATCGAATGCCAGGGAACAGTTCGACTTGTCCCGTTACCGGAACACGTCAAGCAATTCGTGCTTGATCTGGTTCGCTCCGCCCGACCCAACGAAGAATCGGTCGCTCCATGGGTTAAGGAACTCATTGATTGGGGCCCCGGTCCTAGAGCATCGCAACAACTCGTCCTGGCTGCCAAAGCTCGCGCGTTATTACAAGGCCGATATCACGTGACGCGTGACGATGTTGAAGCACTCGCCTTGCCGGTTTTGCGACATCGTATCGTGCCAACTTTCAATGCCGAGGCAGAAGGCGTCAGCGTCGACGACTTGGTTCGCCGACTACTGAAAGAGGTTCCAGCAACATCGAAGCAATTGTTGTAAGGCGTTATCACAGTAGACTGGGACTCGTCCCAACACTCGGCAACTTCCCTCCGATCCCACCCACCATTCGATCCTCCCATGCCCCATGTCTCAGACGTTTTATCGGCTCACGACATTCGCAAGGTGTCGAACATTCAAGTCCTGGCAAAGCAGGTCGTGGAAGGATTCTGCTCGGGTCTACATCGGTCGCCTCACAAAGGTTTTAGTGTCGAATTTAAAGAGCACCGTTCGTATGTCCCGGGAGATGACATCCGGACGATCGACTGGAAACTGTTCGGCAAAACGGATCGACTCTACATTCGCGAATACGAAGAAGAGACAAACCTGCGCTGCACGATTTTGCTCGATTCAAGTGGCTCGATGGCCTATAGCGGATCGCGCAGTAATGGAGTGACGAAACACCAGTATGCTGTGCAAACGGCGGCTTGCCTGTCGTATTTGATGCTGCAACAGCAAGACAGCGTCGGCATGGTGACGTTCGATAAGAAGGTTCGGCGTTACATCCCACCACGCGCACGACCACGTCATTTGCAGGCGATTATCAATGAATTGAGCAAACAGAAACCGAAATATGAAACGGAATTGGGCGATGTCTTTCATGAAATGGTCGCGAAGATTCATCGGTGTGGTTTGCTGATCGTGATCTCTGATTTGTTTGGGGATGTGGATCAGTTGATGAAATCTCTGGCGCACTTTCGGCATGCAAATCACGAAATTATGATTTTCCAAATCTGGGACCCGGACGAACTAGACTTCCCGTTTCGCCAGTGGACTCAATTTTCTTCGCTAGAAGAAGCAAGCCATCGACATCTCGTCGATCCGGCACAAGTGCGACGGTCTTACCTCGAAAAACTAGAGCAGTTTCGCGAGCAACTCGCCAAAGGTTGCAGCCGCCACCGCATCAGCTTGGTCCCCATGACAACCGACCAGCCGTACGCCGATTCACTAGCTGCCTATCTAGCTTTGAGGAGAAAGTCGAAGTGACATTTCTCAATGGAGCCTTGGTGTTCGGAACAGCGGCGTTGTTGATTCCGCTCGTTATCCACATTCTGAATCGCAGCCGGTTTCGTACCGTTGAGTGGGGTGCGATGCACTTGCTCGATTCAGTGGTCAAGGTCAACCACAAACGCTTCCGACTTGATCAACTTATTCTGTTGTTGATTCGATGTGCGATTCCGGTGTTACTGGCGTTGTGTTTGGCTCGACCCGTCTTAACCGGTTCTCGATTGTTGGAAGGTGACGCGCCTGTCTCGCTGGTGGTTCTTTTGGACACCAGCTATTCGATGGACGCCACCGACCCGGCAGGTTCGCGTTTTGAGAGTGCAGTCGACGCTGCGTGCGAGATCATTGGCGCGACCGGTCGCGGGTCTGAAGTTGCTGTGATTCTGACTGGTGGTCGACCGACACCACTGTTCGACCAACCTGTTTTTGATGCTGAAGCAGTCATTCGCAGACTGAAATTACAACAGGCAGGCTACGGAGCCAGCGACATGCAGGCGTCACTGGATGAAGCGATTACGACGCTCTCTGGGATGTCCAACGCACGCCGGGAATTGATCGTCATTAGCGATTTTCAACCTGCTGATTGGGATCCGGTTGGTTCAAATTCTGCGGACTCAATTCGTCAACAGATGACAGCGCTGCCGATTCAACCTGAACTGACGCTCTTGCAAATCGGCACGCAAGTCAGTGGAAACGTTTCCGTCGACTCACTGGAATTTCCTCGACGAACTTTAGGAGTCGGTCAACAGTTGGCGGTTCGCGCGAATGTACGCAATCATGGTGCTGCGGAAGTCAGCAACGTTCGGGTGACGATGAAAATCGATGGCGTCGAGTCTGCCATTTCGCAGATTTCTCTCGCACCCAATGGTACGACGCAAACGCTCTTCCCGTGTACATTTGAAACATCCGGCTCTCACGTAATGGAGGTCGAAGTGATCGCCGACGATCCTCTGAAAACCGACAATCGCTTCGCCGCTGCAGTCACAATCTGGGAGAGCATTCCAGTTCTGTTGGTCGACGGAGATCCGAGTTCGCAGCCACTTCAAGGGGAAACCGATTACCTTTCCGTGGCACTTACGCCGTACACATTTGGGCGAGTCCGACTTTCCGACCTCATTGAAACACAAACCGTACAGGCGAAGGAGATCAAGGAAGAATTACTCAAAACGACTCGTGTGGTCGTCCTTGCGAATGTCTCCAAGCTCGCGGACGCTCAACTCGCATTGTTGACAGCATACGTTCAGGAAGGTGGAGCATTACTGGTCTGTGCCGGGAATAAGGTCGATTTAAACTGGTATCGTGAAAAGATGTACGTCAACGGAAGTGGACTGCTGCCGTTACCGTTTGGAACTCTTTCAGGGAAAATCGAAGAGACCGGAGAGAGTTCACGCATTGTCTCACAACACTTTGATCATCCAGCGCTCGAGTTCTTTAATGATGCTGTGAATGGCGATTTATCCACAGCAGAAATCCGACGCTGGTATCAATTATCAGAGGCTGAGTCCCAAGCAGACGACAAACAGTCAGATGACAGACAGCAACACCTCACGGTCATCGCTCGGATCGATACTGGTGATCCATTACTTGTCGAACGTCGATTTGGCGAAGGTGTCGTTTTGCAATTGGCGACTTCTTGCGATGCAGACTGGTCGGACTTGCCACTGCGACCGTTCTATGTCCCGTTGATGCAGCAATTGATGACGACGATGGCATCCCGGATTTCACCGCCTCAAAACATAGAAACCGGCGAACCGGCTGTTGCTCTGCTTTCTACAGATGAGACGACCTCTACGTCTCTTTCCATGCTCACACCTAACGGAACCCGATTCGCGATGCAGTCTGTCCCACAAGGGAAACTGCAACTCGCTCGCTTCGATGGGACTCAACGACCAGGCGTTTACGCGCTAACAACACCGTCCACAGAAACGATTCATTTCGTGGCTGAGACATCTCGTGATGAATCGAATTTGTCCAGACTCGAAAACCCGGCTCTCCTCTCATTGAGTGAGAAAATCGGAGCCACACTTGTTGAATCACCAGCGAAGTATCTCGAACAGGACCGACTGCGGCGTCATGGTCGTGAAATCTGGAAATACGTACTGGCGGCGTTGTTGACGTTCATGTTTCTGGAACTCGTGCTGCAACAACGGTTCGCGAGGGTCCGGATATGACGAGCCTTCGATTTATTGGTGACCTGCCAGTTTGGTGGGGGCTGTTGCTCTCGCTTCTCGTCGGAGGAATGTCCTGGCGATATTACAGCCGGGAGTCGTTTGACCTCCCGCGTCGATTGAAATGGTTTCTGCCGTTGCTTCGGTCACTCGCTTTTTTTCTGGGGATCATGATGCTCACCGGTCCGGTTTTGCACCATCGCAAAACAATTGGTGAGTTAGGTCGAGTCAAAGTCTATATCGATGCTTCGAACAGTATGACAATGCAGGACCGGCACATGTCGGTCGGTCGAAAACTCTTAATTGCAGAACAGCTCGGCTGGTTAAACCCCGGCAGCGTGGATGCGACTCTCTTGAATCTCGCTGATGATCTTGCCGCTGCAAGACGCCAGTTTCTTAAAGAATTGATTCCCCAGGAACAACAAGACGATTCCAATCCGTCCGACGTACAAAAACTGATCGTTAGCGAGACGAGTTACAATGTGGCCATCCAGCAGTTTCAAGATCGACTGAAATCCGTGCAGCCTCAACTGCCGGAAACCGACAAAGAGAAATTTGTCACTGAACTGCTGGACCCCCTCGGAACATTTGCTGCCAACAATGCGGAGAAAGAATCACAGGGGACGAAGTTGAGAGCTTTAGCGACTGTTTGCGAATCCATAGAAACTTCGGTTCGTGCAGCGTTCGAAGAGTCTCTGAGAGTCAGGATCAATTCCAGCGATTCTTCTTTCCAGACAGCGCTGGCAATGTTCGACGAAACTCCACGTTGGCGGCGTGCGGAACTGGGGCTTTCGGAGTCAACACAAGATGTTCTCACAAAGCTGCGGGAGCAGCATGATGTCGAGGTGCTGTCGCTGCATGGAGAAAGTGCGGTCTTGCATGACGTTTCAATTCAGGAATCAAATCAGGACGCCCCGCCCAGGAAACCAGATTTCTCAAACATTACCGATCTCAGCTCAGGCATTGTTTCCAGTCAGTCAGTCACAACGGCATCCAGAGAAACGGAAAACGCGACGCAAAAACAGCAGACGGCAATTGTGTTAATTGCCGATGGTCAGCACAATTCCGGCCCGTCCCCATTGCAGACCGCCCGTGTTCTCGGACGTCAGGGACAACTCTTCTATTGTGTTTCTATCGGAGCCACACAACCGGCGACCGATCTCGCAGTCATCGGTCTTGAGCATCCGGATCTGATCTTCCGGAAAGATCGAGTTCGAGGTGTGATGATCATTTCGGATTCGATGCCTGTCGGAAAACCGTTTGTGGTTCAGATCAGTTATGAAGATGAAGTCCTGTGGCAGCAACAACTACTGACTCAGAATATGACGGAACGTCGCATCGAATTTGAGTTTGTCATCGACGAACTTGTTGACCGTCTAGGAACTCAGTTTGCTTCGGACGTCGTGCAACATGTCTTGCCATTGGAATTCACTGCATCGATTGCTCCATTGATTGAAGAATCTGAAACAGCGAACAATCAGTTGCCAATGCGTATGGCAGCGATCACTCAGAGTGACAAATTGCTGATCATCGATGGGCGTTCCCGCTGGGAAACTCGCTATCTTCGCAATGCGTTTGCACGTGATGAGAAATGGCAGGTGAATACCATCATCGCCGGTGCTGGTGCAGAGCTGGCGTCACTTCCTCGCGGCGATCAAAACGATCAGTTTCCAACCAGTCGCGATGCGTTATTTGAATATGGCATGATCATTTTCGGTGAAGTCGCTCCTGAACTGTTCACTGAACAGGAATTCGATTGGCTCCGAGAATTTGTTGAAATCCGCGGCGGCGGCATGGTGTTCATCGATGGTCAACGAGGCACGCTGCGAAAGCTTACGGAACAAAGTCTGGGAGATCTTTTTCCAGTGAATTGGCTGGGTGAAACTGTCACTTCCCCTCCAACAACGTTGCATTTGACCGAGAAAGGCGCGCGAGTCAGTGCCCTCAAGCTCGCAGTTGATGAACAACAAAATCGCCGCTTTTGGACGGACTTGCCAGCGCCTCATACACTGGTTGCTGTCGAGGCTTTGCCTGGTGCGGAGGTGCTCATTGAAGCGAATGTCGATGGAAAGCAGCGACCAGTCATGGTCACTCGTCAGTACGGCGCCGGGCGTGTTTTATATCTTGCGTTCGACGAAACCTGGCGCTGGCGTTACAAAGCCGCCGATCTGTGGCACCAACGGATCTGGAATCAACTGGCACAGTTCGTGATGCCCAGGCCATTTGCAGTGAGCGATGAGTACGTGTCGCTGGACACTGGTTCCGTCAGTTATCAATTCGGAGATTCGGTCGACGTCCGCGTCCGCTTGCTGGGACTTGACGGAAAACCGGCCATCGATGCGACAGCAGATGCGTTGGTCTGGAAAGATGGGCGGATTGTTTCCACCATCGGTCTGAACGCAGATGCCGACATCCCAGGTATCTATCGCGGACGCACGGAATCAATGCCCGAAGGTGAATACGAAGTCTCCGTGCGAGCATCCGGGTATAGCGATTCCGTACTCAAAGCGCGCAGTGAATTTGTCGTCCTTCCCCCAGAATCCGGCGAGATGACACAAACATCCGTTAATGAAGATTTATTGAGACAAATGGCGACTGCATCTGGTGGCGTTTATTTACGTGAAGAAGAACTCGGTCAACTCCCGGAACTACTCAGCCCGTTAAGTAGCGGTCGTGTTGTCGAATCAGAGACTTTGATCTGGCAGAGCTACTGGTGGTTTGCCATGATAATCCTGCTGCTGAGCATGGAATGGATTCTTCGCAAGCGAGCCGGATTGTTGTAGTGCAGTTGGAGAGTCACCAACACCATTATTTTGGGCACTTTGTTGCTTGTCAGGAAAATTTCAATGAGCGTTACCCTCGATCCTATCGTTGCCAGAAAGTTGCAGCAGTTCAAAAGTCGTCGTCGGACGTTGATTCTTGCTCGTGGACTTTGTGCTGGTGTCGTGACTTTCCTGTTGTGCATGGCAACCGTCGCAGCCATTGACTGGTACTGGTTACTCAGCGATGAGACGCGCTGGTACTTGAGTGGGGCGGCCTACCTGACTGTCATCACAACTGTTTGGCTCACTTGTTTACGTCGCATGTTGCACCTTCCAGCGATGGAAGAAATTGCGACACAGATGGAACAGACGGAACCTCAACTCAGAGAGAATCTCCTTTCCGCCGTCGAACTTGCAACCGACGACCCTGATGCCATTCACGACTCGCCTGTCTTTCGCAGTTTACTGCAAGGGAAGGTGGCTGAGCAAATGGGGCAGATTCGCGTCCCGAATTTACTGCCGATGAAGCTGGTTGCGAAATGGATGCTTGCAGCGGTTGCAGTGATCGCTGTTGTTGCGACCTTGCTTTCGTCCGGTGATTCACGGTTCCGACATTTGGCAGCCAGAGCGATCTTGCCTGGCGCAAACATTGCCCGAGTCTCGCGGATTCATGTTGAAGTTCTCAAGCCAACGCCGCATTCGCTCACACTGGCAGAAGATGAAACCATTGCCGTCTTGGTTGAAGTGACTGGCGGCAATGTTAGCGAAGTGACACTGGAAACGTTCACTCCGAATCAGGGTGCTGTCCGTCAAGCAATGCGAGGTCAAACAGATGACGAGTACGTTGCGAATATCCATGTCGCTGATGAATCTGTTGAATACCGCATCTTCGCAGGCGATGCCATCACAAAACGATTTCGAATCGAGTCCCGATCCCGTCCGCGTGTCACCGCTTTTCATAAGCTGTATGAGTATCCCGAATATACGAAGTTGCCAGATGAATCCGTCACAGAAAATCACGGTGATTTACTTGTTCTGGAAGGAACAAAAGTTGAGATCGTCATGCATCTTGATCAGCAAGTGACCGAAGCAGAATTGCGGATTGATCCTTCCAATTCTGAAGAGATGAAAGTCATTCCGCTGAAACCTGTTCGAGAAGAGGGGAATGGCGAAACTGCGGAATCCCTCTGGAAAGCGACAATCTCAGTTGAGGAAGCGGCGATCTATAAGGTTCATCTTGTTTCCAAAGAAACTGGGTTCGAGAACATTTTCAGTCCAAAGTACGAAATTCGCCCACAGCCAGATTTGATTCCGCGAACCGGGTTTGTCGATCAGCAAGAAACAACTTTGTTGTTGCCACCGAACGATATTCTAGCCCTCAAGGCAATGGCTGAAGACGACTTGCCGCTCGTCAGTCTGGAACAGCAGATCTCGGTGAACGGTCGCGAATGGGAGGCGGTTGCGCTGGAGACTGAACTTGCGAGCAATAGCGAAGGCCGTGAATTGACTGCAACCTGGCAGTGGGATCTGGTTTTGCATCAGTTGAAAACGGGCGATCAGGTGATGACGAAACTAGTCGCAACAGATCGCAAAGGCAACAGCGGCGAATCGATCCCGCTGCGCATTATTGTCGCCGCGCAGGATTTTGATCCTCAGCGACACGTGATCATGCAGCGTAAGGTCGGTCTGTACAGTGAACTCGCTGACTTTGCTGAGCTGCTTCAGGAACAGAAAGTTTCCGCACTGGAATCCATCGAGCGTCTTCGCCAACCGGACCGCAGCGATGATTTGATGGTGATCGACAAGGCATCTCTCATCGATATCGCTAATAAACAGCGAGAGCAGGCGGGTCAACTTCTTGAAGAAATTAAGAAAGTCGAACAAGAGATGCCTGCCGGCGCCGATGCGTATGATCTCGATTTGACTGGTCAGGTCATCGCGCGATTGCAGCGGGAGCATGCCAACGTTCCGGCGTATCTTCTCAAAGCAATGCAGCACACAGAAGACGAAAAACGCCTCAAAGCCGACCTTGATGAATTGAAGCGAACGTTTGAACGTACCGCGGACGATGCGAAGAACGTTGCAACTCACTACCAGCAATTGATGTCTCACAATTTCCTGAATGCCGTTGCCTTCGACCTCGATGCACTTTTGCGACAACAGCGACTGGTGGTGAACAGTCCGACTCAAACCTGGGAGCGCTTGCTGCGGCAGGAAACGATCGTGGTCAACCAGCTGCAAGTTCTTGATCGTCTGATTCGCGATCAACGGCGAGGTTTGCCAAGTACCATTGACAGGCAAATGACGTCATTACTGAACTGGAGTGAAACATATCGACAGCGGTTGCAAGACTCGATGGAATCCGAAGAGAAACTTGCGCAGCTTCAAAAGGTCTCTGCGGACTTCCTGCGACAACTTGAACAAAAGCAACGCTATGACGCAATTGATGGCGGTTTACCAGCACGGCTGATTGGCGCGAGAAGAGATTTCGTGAATCGTTCCGGAAGCCTATATGTCCCGATTGAACAAATCGCACGTGCCGCCCAGCAAGAGAATCACCTCACCGCTCAGGCGAGTGAGTCACAAGATTCGTCGGCAGGTAAAAAACTTCTCGAACAAGCAGAAAGATATGTAGCGGAAGTCGATCTGAAGCATCGTCGGAGCCTGGACCAATTACGTTCGCGTCGCGAACTGACGCAAACGCGTCCGGATTCCGACTCACAATACGCAGCCGATGTCGGCCTGACGCATCGAGCGGTCACTTCGTTGTTGAACCAGCACCGGCAGGGGACAGTGCAAGAATCGACGATTCCGGACAATCTCCTAGAGATTGCACCCGCTTACCGGACGCTTGAGGCTGGCCACAACTTAATGATCGTTCTGGATGCGTTGGATGTTTTGTTGAACATGGAACGCTGGGGATCGCAGGGAATCGGAGCCCACATGGATCATCCGCGGCAGTGGGATGTTGTGAATCAGGGATTCGAATTGGCGAGTCGTCGTTTGCGGGAAGCCAAAGTTGATAAAGAACTCGTAAGCAAAGTGGATCAACTGCGTGGGTCGTCCCCTGTGAGGGATGCCGGTCGGAAAATTGGTGAACGTCGTTGGAAACGAGAATCAATGATCGGAGCCGGGCACGAGTTGGTTGAAATTCGTGAGGAACTGAGATCGATCAACGAAGATCTTCAGCCGGTCATGGCAGAAGCGCGTGCGATTATTGCGAAGTATGCACCGACGATCCCACAAATGGCGCAGCAGGCAGCAGACCAGTTGCGCGAGTTGGAAAAAGAGACCACCGAGACTGCCGACGCAGTCGAAAAACCTGAGTCTCTGGAATCAGAAACGCAACAACAACTGTCAGAGTTGAAGCAGCAACAGGCTGCCATCAACCAGCAGCTGGAAGACCTCACGGAAGCATTGGTCGAAGATGCGAATTCGCAAGACTTGCTCGAAGATGACCAACGCGAGCGTGCTCGCGACGCCGATGACAGCATCGCCATGATTCAGGAACCTGCGAAGCAAATGAATCAGGCAATGCAGCAGGCTCAGGAGAGTGAGTCGGGTGAACAGCAGGCGATGGACCTGGCTCAGGCTGCGGAACAGCAGGAGAAGACAGCTCAGGCTTTGGAACTTGTGGCGGAACACTTCGCGGATCTCAATGAAGGACTCGATGTCGCGGAGTCTCGCGCCGAACTTCGTCAAGCCGAACGAGAACTTGGCATCGCTCGCCAAATGGATCAGCAGTTCGAGGAAACTCAGCAACTCGCCGAGATGGCAAAACAGGACGCTCAAGACTTAATGGCAGAGCTTGATGCTGAACTTCAGCGGAATCCGGCGATGCAGCAAGCGCTCTCAGAGATTGCTCAAAACACATTACAGGAAGCGCGAAACGCGTTGGAGTATGCCGCTTTAGATGATGAAAATTTGCAGAAAGCGAACGAACGCTCCGATGCGAAATTTCAAGCGAAGAAAAAAGAGCTGGCGGCAAATCTTCGCAAAATGGGAGCGGAAGCATCACAGCTTTCCAGAGCGTTATTGGCACAGGCGAATCAGTCGGCGAATCAAGGGAAGTCCGTTGAGGCACAGCAGAAAATTATCGAGACGCAGCAAAAACTGAACGAAGCTGTCGCGATTGCCAATACCGCAAATGAAAATCAATTACTGGAGGATCTTGCCAAAGTCGCTCAGGAAACCAAAGACGCACTCGGCAAAGCGACAGAAACTCTCAAGCAGGCCAAACTGCAAACCGCCATCGGCAAAGATAAGAAAATTCATGCCGACGACAAAGCCCGCGAAGCACAAAAGAAAGACTCCGAACGCCGTCGCAAGCAGTTTCACGAACAACAAAAGAAAACTGCCCGTGATGTTGCGAAACGCGCGGATGATGCAAAACGACGAGCCGATCAGAATGTTAAAAATGCTGAAAATCAGGCTCGGAAAGTGGAGAGCCAAATACATCAGGCGAAGAAGAATCTACAACGCAAACCGGAAGATGCCGGTCTCAAACGCAATCTTGCACAAGCTGAGTCGCGATTGGTAACAGAGAAGAAGAAAGTCGCGGTGGCCAAAGAATTGCAGAAAGATGCCGTGCAACTCGCCAAAGAGGAACGTCAAAAATCAAACGAAGTCAATGCAAAGAAATTGCCTCCTTTGAATGCCCAAAACCCGGCAACTCAGCTTGCTGATAACTACGCAGTAGAAGCGATCAAAGTCGCAGAGAAATTGAACCGCCAAGCCGATCAGCTGGCAAAGTCTACTGGATTTGAAAAAGAGTTGACGCCAACGAAAAATCAATTGGCGTCCGCAGAAAAAAATCAAAATGAAATCACCGAGGATGTTCAAAAGGCAGCAGATGATGTCGCCCGCGCTGCACGCCACGAACGTCGATTGAAAAATCAAGCCGCTGCCGATCCACTACAGAATACCGCCAAAGAGATTCAGCAAGTCGCGAATAACGAATCATCAAGAGCAGAGCAACAGTTAAACACCGCGACCGCCGAAGCTGAGCAGGGAGAAGAGAATTCTGCGAACAATAAACCACAGCAAAACGGCAAGGCATTGCAAGCTCAGGCAGCGGTCGCGGCAACTGAAGAGGCACTTTCAAATCAGGCCGAAAAGCTGAGTGATGTCCTGGAACCGATCCTGGCTGCGGCGGAAGCGGCTGCAAATTCGGAAGCGGCTCAGGCGTCAGGAGAGGGTTCTGAATCAAAAGATGCTTCGCAAGCAAGTGATCCCGGTCAGCAAGCGGCTTCACAGAATAATGCACAAACTGGTGAAAATACCCCCCAGCCAGGAACACCAGCGGGCGGACAGCCAACGCCACCATCCTTCACACCTGAAGAACAGGCGCGCGGGCAGCAACTGGCTCAAACCTTAGATGAATTAGACCGCCAACAAGCCGCAGCGAGCGCTGTTCAATCTGGTGAATCTGATCAACAAACTCCGCCAAATTCACGCCCTCTTGATACTCTCGCTCAAGCCGCTCAGGCACAACAGGCAAGTATGTCTGCAACACGGGCACAAGCTCAGCAACAGGCAGCCATGGCAATGAGCGATGGCGCAACTGAATCATCCGAAAACCCAGCAGCAACCGGCACTTTGGCAGACTTCACAGTCCTGGCAATCAATCGAAGTGAAAATGCAAACTGGGGAAAACTTCGCAATAAATCAGCGGAGGATCTGACGAATGGCAAGTCCGAAGCGATTTCGGAAGAATACCGAAAAAGCGTCGAAACCTACTTCCGCGTTTTGGCAGAGCGTGCGAGAAAGAAGAAGTAATAATTGACTTGCAACCGAATTCCACATTTTGAGTTCATCTTTTTTCAGAGTTCAAGAATGCGAATCATTTTGGCAGCGACCAGTACCTGTTTGATTTTATTGGCTTGCACGTCAATGCTCATTGCACAGGATGCGAAAGAAGCCGCCGCAAAACGTCCGTCCGCTTTCCAGAAAGATGAAACGGATATTGCCGTCGACAAAGCGATTGACTATCTCGTCAGTAAGCAACGAGAAGATGGAGCCATTATCGACAAAAGTCACGACACGACCATGACGGCTCTGTCGATCATGGCGATGGCAAGCGTAGGGATTCAGCCAGCTGATCCAACGCCGAAGGGGCAGGCAATGCAAAAAGCTCTGTCTTTCATTTTGCAGGAAGATCGAGTCGACGACAAAGGCTACTTCGGCAGTAAAGATGGTTCGCGAATGTACGGGCATGGGATCATCACTTTGATGCTCACAGAAATGATCGGCATGGGAGCGAGCGAAGAGCAGGACCGACTGATTCATGATCGCTGCCAAAAGGCGATTGATGTCATTTTGAGTTCACAGAAAGAGAAAAAGCCAACGCACTTTCGCGGTGGCTGGCGATACAACCCGAACGCGAAAGATTCGGACTTGTCGGTTTCTGTCTGGCAACTCATGGCGTTGCGCTCTGCCAGAAATGATGGGCTGCAAGTTCCGGCAAGTGCGATTCGTGATGCTGTCGATTACCTGAAACGTTCGTATTCATCACCGCTAGACAGGAACGGTCTACCTGAGAAGAAAGCGAGCGGTTTCACTTACGAACCTCACCGCAGCAGCCCCACCTTCACGATGACAGCCGCTGGGCTGTTGGCGATGCAGGTTTGCGGGGAATACGAATCTCCCTTGGTCGCAGGAGCCGCGGATTGGTTGCTGGAGCATCCCCCGAAATGGAAAGAACGCTTCTGTTCGTACGGAACCTATTACTACGCGCAAGGCATGTACCAACGTGGTGGTGAGCACGCGAAAACAGCCCAGCAACTCGTCACCGAAATGCTCCTGGAAAAGCAAGCCACAAATGGCTCTTGGACCGCCGAAAACGGTTCGGAAAAAGGTCACGGCGCAGTGTACGCAACCTCGATGTCAGTGCTGAGTCTCTCAGTGAAGTATCACTACCTGCCGATTTATCAGAAGTGATTTTGATTTCGTAAACACGATGAGCGATTCTCAGTGGGTTTTTATGTCTGAATTCTAACAGTGTGTTCCTGCTTCGTGGGGTTGATGTTTCCATGCAACTGAGTCACTCGAATTCGAAACATGGCTTGTGCCTCCACAGGAAGATTTTCCACGCCCGACCTGGACGAAGTTGATCGTGAATGGTCAATTGATATCCAATTCCATTGAATATATTGTTCTATCGTTCCTTTGAATGCAAAACTTGGTGAGACGATCAAGTTCTATCTGGACGCCAAACAGTTTCCGGAATGGATTGCCCTCACTCTTTCTCAGTCAGAGTTAATTCTTGGAAACACTTGGGTGGTTTCCAGAAAATCTTCCGGTATCTCTGAAGAGGAATGACGCAAAAAAATGCTGCGAGGAAGTGGCGAAGATTCAATATTGCGGTGTTCACTCTCCTCTTGCCCCTCGATCCCTAGTCCCTAGACCAGCGCAGCGCCTAGATTTCTTCAAAGGTGAGATTCCCGATTCGGTATTTCTTCCAGTCTTTGTAGTCGAAGTGCCACCATTCGTATTCGTAGACAGTAAAGCCTTCGGTTTCCATTGTTTCGCGGAGCAGTTGGCGATACCAGCGTTGCCGGGATGTGCCGCCGGGGTAGAGTGGGAATGATCGTGGTGAGAATTCATCGTAGCCGGCGACCATCTGGATCGGGGCTCCCGTTTCGAGATCATACAACGTCAAGTCCACGGCACAGCCACGATTATGTCTTGAGCCGTTCGCAGGGTTAGCGACAAAATCTTTGAGGTCACCAGGAGTTGCATCCCAGAACATTTTCGTGACATGCCATGGGCGGTACGCATCATGAATCAACAAACCCAGGCCTAGTTTCTCCAATCGTTTGTGTGATTTAGCAACCGCTTTTGCCGCTGGATTTTGCATGAATGCTCTGGATTGTTGATAAAATTTCGCGCCAGTGAAGTTGTTGGTTGATGCATAGCGGATGTCAAGTTTGATTGTTGAATCCAGCGCTGCCAGATCGATAAGTTCGGCCTTGCGGTATTCACCCGGTTCTGGTGGAGGTGAAGCTGCAAGTGCTGCCGCGCGAAGATCATCAATCGGTTTCACAGGTTTGATTCGAAACGTCTCACCGTCTTTGGTGCCGACTTCTCGTCGCTCAAATTTCACTTCCGCTGCAACAACTTCGGTTGCAGTTCCTTGTGCATCTCGAGTGAACTTCAGACCTTCGCCGTGGTAGAGACCGTAGTCCGGGAAGGCGAAAGTGTTTTCGTCAATCTCTTTGAGTGGGTAGTAGTAGAACCATTCAATGAGGGCGTACAATTGACCATCGTCTTCAAGGATATAGAGCGTGTTGTGGTCCCAGCCATATTCACCGATCAACCCTTTCCATTGATCAGGGATCGCTGGTGGCGGGGTGCTGGGTAAATGCTGGTACTCTGTCTCTCCAACGAGCAGTCGGTCTGTTTCCTTTATTTTGACTTCAGTGCCGAAACCGACTGAGTCGTCAGTGACGACGGTTCCGTCGTCTGCGGTCGCGC
>DAOUPA010000127.1 GCA_030626405.1 Planctomicrobium sp. | reverse complement strand
GTTCGACTTTGATCTCCGCGAGTGATTTCAGCTTCATACTGCGGTAGATTGACCAGCCGTAGGGGCTTTTCAGTGGGCTTTCGCATTTGAGTTCGAAGACTTTCTCGTGCGACTGATCACCGGTGATTTCGATTATTCGAGCCCATTGGTGCTTGGCTGGGACTTCGTTGCAAGGTGTTCCATCTTCGAGTTCGATGTGCCCTCCATCGGTGATGAGGTAATTGCCTGTTTGCGACATCAGGTCTGCTTCACCGTAGAACGGGCAGAAAAACTGGTCGCCCGGCGCGCCATCATACTCCCAAACTTGACGAACGGTTTTCTTGTTCTCATCGATTGCAAACTCGACGATCCGGCTATGATTTTCTCTCCCGAGGAGCGGTTTATGAAATGGACGAGCCTGAAAATTTCCATTATCGTAGAGACGAATGTGTCCCTCGGCAGTCAGTTGTGGGCCATGCTGATGGTATGGCCAATTGAACTTTTCTCCGACAGGTGTCAGCAAATACTTTCGCCACTTCTTACCCCAGCCATCGTGTGTCCCCAAAATCCAGATGATTTCATCTTTCTTGAGGTCGTACTTGATCAAACAGTCAAGGTGCCGAAATGAAATGATCACGGCGTCCTCTTCGGGTATCAACACGAAACCGTTCGCATGACTCCAGTCTCGACTTTCGTCCTCAATGAACTCTTTGTACTTCGGTTTCCAAAACGTACCACGCGATAAAAAACCGAATCGTTTCTGATCGAGCGTCTCTTTCAGTTCGAACCGTCTGACGACTTCGCCGGTCGCTGGAACAAATTCGATCAACTGATCACACACCACATGCGCCGGTCGCCAGCCTGCTCCAGGATCGATCACGCTCGTCGGATATTGATCGAACCGGACGAGGTCAGTCGAGAGTGTGAAGAGATTGCCATTGGGGTGCTCAGCAATTTCGTGATGTAGCGTGTCGACATCAACCGGAATTGATTGCTCATTCGGGGTTTCCGTGAGTCGGGACGAATGCCACTGCCGAATCAGATTTCCCGTCAAATCGATTTCAAAGGCATATCGATAGTTTCCGTGCTGAAACAGAATGTGTCCATTCTTCAGCAAACGAGCATCGGCGGTGCGGTGCCCTGACTGTAGAAACCAGACAATTTCGCCACGTTCGTTGACTGCAATCAGGTATCCATAATCCATTATGCTTTCATCGTCTTTCCACAGATTGACTGGGAACAGCGTGACGCCTGGTTCAACTCGGTCCAAATTCGATAGCGTGGTTTCAATCGGTGGAAAGGATTTCGGGAGTGGCGGCGTCTGAAAGTACAGAGGTTCGCTGACCTCGGTAACTTTTGTTCTTGGATCAGTCAGGCGAACTCGGATTTCGTGATCGCGATCAGGGCGCATACTGTGAGCAATCAGTCGCAAGATCTTCGCAGGCTTTTCAGAGCCAAAAATCGACCAGGTATTCTTCCCATCGGAAATCACCAACTCTCCGATGACTGGCGTCGTTGCAGAGACATCCACAATCGCAACCAATGGAACCCGCCGCTGAGGGTTCGGTGAAATACGAGGTTCACCGTCAAAGAGAGGCGAGATTACTTTTTCAGCCGTGAGAATTTCCGCTTGAGTACTTTGAGAGAATTGACCTTCGCATCCACACAGACACACTCCTGTCCATAAAATTAACAAGAACGCACGAAACATTTTCTTTCCATGAAATAGAGACCTCAGAATCATTTGCCTACACTCTAGCAATCCACGACTTTTCCTTCACCTCATTTGATGAGCCAGCGATGCCTTCCTATACAATCAAATCGATTGAACTGTATGTCAGAGAAACCCTGCCGGGGCGAATGTTGTTTTCTCTCGGAAAGCAAGAGCAGGAAGCGAATCCGAAGCAAGGGTTGCTCAATCCGCTGGGGCATATGCGGTTGATTTTGCAAGACTCCAACGGGAGAGAAACCTTCGGGTGCTCGGGAGACCGGCTCTCCGTTCGATGGCTCGATAAACGTCCAGGACGTTCGCTTGACTTGAAGCGTCGCGAACTGGTGCAACTGCTTAAAGATACGAAGGAAATCGCTCTCTCTGCTGGTTCTTTCGAAACACCGTTCGAGTTTTGGCAAAAGGTACATCCTCAGATCATGCAGCGAGGCAAAGCGATGAAGCAGGAGGACTTAACCTCGTCGTTCGCGTCCGCACAGTTCGAACGTGCCGTCCTTGATGCATTCTGCCGTGCTCATGACACGCCGATCTTTGACATGGTGAAGAAGAACCGCATCGGTTTTCAAGCTGCCGCGATTCATCCTGAACTGAAAGACTTTCCGTTTGAGAAATCATTACCGGAATCTCCGCTCACGCATTTCTGGATTCGGCACACGATTGGCTCTTCCGATCCTCTGACTGCCAAAGATCTCGACGACTCGCAGCGTATCAACGATGGATTGCCGGAAACGCTCGAAGATTACGTGCGTGAAGATGGTGTGCGGTACTTCAAAATTAAAGTTTCTGGTGATCCTGACAAAGACATTAAGCGGCTCAGCGCGATTTGGAATGTCATCGTTAACGCGCAGGTTCCAGTCATTACTCTTGATGCGAATGAAGCGTATGACGATTTGAAAACTTTCGAGAAGTTTCTCGTCCGCTTTGATACCGAACTCACGGGCATGTTTCAACATGTTGCTTACATCGAGCAACCACTTCGTCGGCAGTTAACACTTGATTCTTCAACGAAAAAAGCGATCTCGCGGCTTGCTGAACTGAAACCTCTTCTCATCGACGAAGCGGATGGGACGACCGATTCTTACCGACGAGCGCTCGACATCGGCTACGACGGAACCTCACATAAAAACTGCAAAGGCGTCTTCAAGTCGCTGGCGAATTACGCCTTGATGATGCAGCGCGCCGAGTCTGGTCGACAGACATTCATGAGTGCTGAAGACTTACAGAACCTGCCCATCGTTCCATTGCAACAAGATTTCACCACGCTCGGAATCCTTGGCATCGAACATTGTGAACGGAACGGACACCACTACAATTTCGGCCTCTCAATGCTTTCAGAAAAGGATCGGCAATACGCACTCAAGAGTCACCCCGATCTCTATTTCCGTAAAGGGGATGAAGGCTTTCTGAACATTCAACACGGGCAGGTCAGTTGCGCGAGTCTACAGTGCCCTGGTTTCGGTGTCGCAAACGAACCAGACTGGGCATCAATGATGAAGCTGAACGATTGGGTCAAGCTCAGGCACCCTGATGGGCAAGCGGGGTAAGGATTGAGAGGCAAGGGGAAGAAAGTTTTCCTGTTTCTTTCTCCGTGGTGAAATTCACCCGGTTGTGTGTGCTACTTCACTGAATTGCATTTCAATTCAATTGAAGATACGCTCAATTCAAGACTCGTTCATTGAATCATCATCGAGGTCAGAGTTGTGGACATTATCAATGAGAATTCGTGCGCGGATATTCTCAAAATTCTCGCTGACGAAACACGCCTGGCAGTCGTTCGCCTGTTAATGACTGGCCCGAAGCATGTTGGCGAGATGAATGAGGTGTTGAAGATTGAGCAGACGCTGCTCTCGCACCATTTAAGAACATTGCGAGAGTCAGGCATTGTCGAAGCCGAACGTGATGGCAAGGCGATGCTCTACAAACTGTCACCATTGGTTGAGTCGCGCCGTCGCGGGACGACGCTCGAACTTGGCTGCTGTCGACTCGTTTTCGACTAAAGGAATGTCTTGTGCGTAAAATCATTGCGTTGAAATTTAGCCTGTTTCTATTACTGCTCCTCGAATTGTCTGGGTGTGGGATCAGCGATTCGGCGGAACGCATCGTCCCTCAACGATTGATTCTCACTGGTTCAAGTACCGTCGCTCCACTGGCAGCTGAAATCGCGGTGCGGTTCGAAGGGCAAAATCCTGGAGTAAGAATTGATGTTCAATCAGGTGGCTCATCGCGCGGAATTGCCGATGTCCGCTCTGGTGTTGCCGACATCGGCATGGCTTCTCGACCACTTGCCGATGATGAGCAGGATTTATTCTCAGACCAAATCGCCACCGATGGAATCTGCATGATCGTTCATCTTGACAATCCGCTAATTTCTCTCAGCGACGAACAGGTGAAGTCAATCTATTTGAACGAAGTCAGCAACTGGAAGGAATTCGGTTGGGAAGACGCCGAAATTGTTGTTGCTCACAAGGCGGATGGTCGCGCCACGCTGGATGTTTTCGTGAAGTATTTCAAACTGAAGAACCCGGATATCAAAGCGGATGTCATCGTCGGAGACAACCAGCAGGGACTCAAAACGGTCACCGGAAATCGACATGCCATCGCGTATGTCTCCATCGGAACAGCGCGGTACGAAGTTGAAAACGGCGCGCCACTAAAGTTGCTCCACTCAGGAAAGATCGCTCCCACGCCGAGTACTGTCGCTTCTGGTGCGTTTCCTATGACGCGTCCATTGAACTTGGTTACCAAAGAACCACCGACCGGTCTTGCAAAGCAGTTTATTGAATTTGCGATGTCAGCAGAGGTGCATGATCTTGTGGAGCAGCAATCGTTTGTCCCCATCAAGAACTGACATGTTGTTGCGAAGAAGCCTTGGCTTACTGACGTGTCTCGCCGCGTCGGTCGTGGTCTTCGTGATTGGTTTCGTTCTCGTTGAATCCTTGCCAGCGTTCTCTGAAATTGAACTTTCACGAATAATTTCAGACGATACCTGGCACCCCGCCGATCCTGACAATGCAACATTCGGACTGATTCCGATGCTCGTCGGCTCGTTCCTGGTGACGTTCTGCGCTCTCCTTTGGGCTGCCCCTCTGGGCATTTCCATAGCGATTGCAAATGAATTTTATCCCTCCAGATTCATGAGTCCGATTGTTCGTCGCACAACCGAAATCATGGCCGGGATTCCATCCATCGTTTTCGGGTTCTGGGGTTTAACTACTTTGGTGCCGCTCATTGCAAATATTCAGGCTCCCGGGCAAAGCCTACTGGCAGGCAGTATCGTTCTCGGAATGATGATTCTACCGACGATCGTCCTCACCACAGAGCAAGCTCTACATTCACTGCCGAACGAACTTGCGATCGCAGCGGCAGCGACTGGTGTTGGTCGTTTTGCATTTCTCTGGCATGTGGCACTGCCAACGTGTCGCGGTGGAATTCTCAGCGGCGTCGTCCTGGGACTTGCCAGAGCCATTGGAGAAACCATGGCCGTGCTGATGGTGTCCGGAAACATCGTTCAGATTCCAGGCAGTTTGTTCGACCCATTTCGCACGATCACGACGAACATTGCTCTCGAGATGGGGTATGCCACGCAGACGCACCGCACGCTTCTCTTTCTGACAGCCGCGATCTTGATTGCCATGGTCGTCCCGCTCATGGCAGTGATGCAGAGCTTGAACACGGAGCAGTCGCATGGCTAAACGTCCTCTTTCGGAAAAGCTGGATCAACTTGTCGGTCTGCTCGTGAGAAGTAGCTCAGCACTCATGGTCGGCATGTTTCTGGTCGTGACAGCAGCAATTCTGAGAAACGGTCTGAGTGGACTTTCGATGGAATTCCTGACAACAATTCCTCAAGACTCAGGCCGCGGGGGTGGGATCGGACCGCTCATCGTTTCAACGGTTCTCGTCCTCGGCATCTGCCTGCTGGTTTCCATACCGTTGGGAGTTGGAACGGCAGCGTGGCTCTCCGAATTTTCTGGTTCTCGTCAAGTCGTTACGAAATCGATTCAACTCAGCCTCGACTTGCTGGCGAGTATCCCTTCGATTGTCTTTGGCTTGTTCGGAATGGTGGTCTTTTGCCAGAAGTTGAATTTTGGGTTTTCAATTCTCTCCGGCGGACTGACTCTTGCCTGCATGGTCTTGCCGATCATCATTCGAACCGTTTACTTCGGCCTTCGAGCTGTTCCGGGCGACATTCGTCAGGCAGGTACGGCGCTTGGGATGTCACAAACAAGAATCCTGAGATCCTTGATCATCCCGACAGCAATGCCTGCGATTGTCGTGGCGATTCTGTTGGGGATTGGACGGGCGATGGCGGAAACGGCGGCTCTCATTTTTACCAGTGGCTATGTGATGCGAATGCCTGAGTCAGTCTTTGATTCTGGTCGAGTGCTCTCGGTTCATATATATGATTTGGCGATGAATGTCCCCGGTGGTGAAACGAATGCACAGCGAACAGCGTTTGTGTTGCTGACTTCACTGCTGGTCATCAATCTCTGTGCGTCTCAGTTTTCCGGACGATGGCTAACAGGGAGAAGAGCATGACTTGCGATTCCCCAATCATCCGTGTCAATCAATTAGAGGTCACCTACGGGGAACAGGTTGCCTTACGAGATCTCACGCTGGAAATTCCGCAGAGGCAAATCACGGCTCTGGTCGGGCCATCTGGATGTGGGAAGAGCACATTTCTCAACACGCTTAACCGCCTCACCGATCTCTTACCAGACTGTAAAGTCAGTGGAAGCATTCAATTGAATGACGTTGACATCTTGAGCGCGGAGTGTGATCTCTACGAGATCCGGCGTCGTGTCGGGATGGTTTTTCAGAAGGCGGTTCCATTTCCGCTTTCGATTGAAAAGAACCTGACTCTTCCACTGAGCGAACATGGTTTGCCAAGGTCCGAACAACAGAAGCTCGCCCAACAAGCCTTGAAAGACGTTGGTCTTTGGGATGAAGTGAAGGATCGTCTCAAGAAACCGGCCATGAATCTCTCTGGTGGACAACAGCAGCGGCTCTGTATTGCTCGGGCACTCGCCCTCAACCCGGAAGTGTTGTTGCTCGATGAGCCATGCAGCGCTCTCGATCCCATTGCCAGCCGTGTCGTTGAGAATTTGATTGTCTCTTTGCGAAAGCGAATGACCATTGTGATCGTCACGCACAATCTCGCTCAGGCAAAACGGATCGCCAATCACATGGCCATATTCTGGATCCGCAACGGCGCTGGAACTGTCATCGAACAGGGACCGGCAGCAGCTCTATTTCTAAATCCTCGGGAGGCCGTTGCTCAAGAATACCTCAGCGGTACCTGCGGTTGAACAGTCCTTCACTCAAGGATTGATCGCCCCTTGAAACGGAGCAGGGAGCAGCAGTGAGTGGTGATGGAAGAGCACCAGTTTGCCCTGTTCTCCGAGAAATTGTGTGAAGAAGAGGATAAAGACAAAAATACCGAGGAGCAGGATGATCAACGTTCCGAAGAGCAAACGGACTGCCCAGTGTGCTTTTTTCTCCAGTTCGCGTTTCTTCACTGCGCGATGATATACCCATCCCAGTAAAATCCGAGTCGGATAAATACTGACGACAAAAATCAACGTGATCGGCCACATCGCATCAGGTGGCAGCAGAAATGCTTTGAAGAGATACAACGGCAATGCAAGTAAATACAGCACGACCAACGAAAGAGACCAGACAATGGGCGAATGAGCATAGAGCGAGCGAACCTCGCGAAGCTGCATCCCTGCAGAAAATTTCCCTTCGGTCGCAAAGCGAGCCTGAAGAAACGGCGCCCAACTCAAGGTGATCGCAAGTAGAAATCCGCCGAGAAGTGTCAACAGAATCTGTATGCCTTCAGGTTCTTCAGCAATCGAAAAGAGGACCGTTGGAATGAACAGCCATAGCATGGCAACAGCGAAACCGCGAATTCCCAACGAGAAATGATTTCTAATTTCCATCTTTTGAACGAACTCTTGAATCTTCTGATCAGCCTCCGCGAAATAGCGACCTTTGCGAAGCTGTTTGATCGTCCAGCGAATATTCTTAAACGGACGGACAAAGCACCAGAACGAGCCGCCACGGGCCAACGCAAAAATCAGATGAGTCGTGACCAGAACCCAGGCTGTGTACAGTCCCAAATGTAAACCGACATCTGAAGAGGATCCAGGATCAACCAAACGGGCATCTGCGGCAAAGCTGGATAAGAAACGAAGCGGCAGCAGGAAAATCCAAACACCAGCGGCGATGGTGACGAATCGCGGAGCAATATCCAGCAGTGGAAAGCCATCTCGGATCTTTCCACTGCGGGCGACGCGTCCTTCTACATTCAAAAAGTAGCCGAGTACAAAAAAGTTGACGAGAGGAATGGCCGCCAAGACCGCCAGAACCAACATTAAACTTATAAAAGCGAATATACGGCTGATCACCAGAAAGGAAAACTTGATTGGATGACGCCAGGGAACAGGAAAGAGAGTCGCTTCAGACGCTACGGAACTATCGCAGTTTTCAGAGACTGCATCTGCATCTCTGCTTTCGTCCACCAACACCAAGTCGTCACCCCCCCCGCTTGTAGGAGGGTGACCATCGCCAATTAGACTGATTGTGTCCGCTTGCATCTTAAAAACCTGTAAATGTGTGGTTTCTCAATTGAATATACCTTTTGGTGCGAAGGGATGTTTCATGGAAACGAAGATTGAATGAAACTTTGCCTTGAACAACGTGGTAGAATTGTAGAACGAACGTTTCTTGTTCAGAGTTCCGTGAAATCCGCATCCAGATGTTCCAAATGACGTTCAAATCGCTCATCTATCCTGTTCTCGTAATCGCTGGCATCGTCTGGCTGACGACGGCTAGCGCCCGCTCCTCGGCAGTTTCGGTCAATCAATTCAGCATTCCGGAACTGAAAGAGCATGCGGATCTCGATCAGACCGTGCAACTCGTCAACGACGAACTCGCTCGACTACGAAAAGATGCGAATCTGCAAGCAGCGGAGCCTGCGGATGAGCTAATGGTTTTGCGGCGTCTGTCATTAGCGTTGCACGGATCGATTCCGTCGCTGGAAGAAATTCGTAAATTCGAAGCCGACGAGAGTCCACATCGCCTTTCAAAGTGGCTGGAATACTTGCTTCAAGACGACCGATTCAACGATTACTTCGCCGAACGACTTGCGCGAAGCTACGTCGGCGTTGAAGAAGGGCAGTTTCTTATTTTCCGAAGAGACCGCTTTCTGAACTGGCTCACTAAGGAGTTGAAAAACAACCGGCCGTATGACGAAATCGTCCGAGCGATGGTTTCAGGCAAGGGGGTCTGGACCAGTCAGGGTGAGGTCAACTTCATCACCTCCGCTCTGGCTGATGATGAATTCGACCCCAATAAATTGACGGCACGGTCGATGCGTGCTTTTCTTGGACAGCGAATGGATTGTGCACAGTGCCATGACCATCCATTCGATCATTGGAAACAGGACGAATTTGAAGGTCTCGCCGCACATTTCGGTCAGGTCAAACTGAGCCTGGCCGGAATTGTTGACGGAAAAGAAAAAGAATTTGTTGTCGAAGACCGTCTCACTCTCGAAGACCGAACTGTGGAGCCGGCAGTGCCATTCAACACTGAATGGCTGGGAACCGATGGTTCAAGGCGAGAACGTCTCGCGCGATGGATCACACACCCGGAAAACAAACGCTTTGAACGTGCTGCCGCCAATCGAGTCTGGGCACTGATGTTCGGCAAGCCGTTTCTGGTCCACCGTCCGGTCGATGATCTGCCTGATCCTGAAACCGATCCAGAGACGAAAATTCTAGATATCATCGGCGAGGACTTTCGAAAACAGAACTGCGATCTAAGGCGATTGGTCCGAGTCATCGCTGCGTCTGACGCCTTCCGGATGTCTTCAATCCCTCCAACTGAAATGGCACACGAAAAATCAGGACAAGATTCTGAATCTGAAGAATCACTCCACGAACAGCTCAATCTGGTCGAGCAACGCTGGGCTGTCTACCCGCTCGTCCGGCTAAGACCCGAACAGGTCATCGGATCGATGTTGCAGGCAAACAATCTTCGCACCATCGACCGAAACTCGCACCTCTTCATTCGAGCGCTGCGGATGCTGCGCGAAAACGATTTCGTCGATGAATTCGGCGATCCTGGTGTTGAAGAACTTCAAGAATGGTCAGGGACGATTCCTCAAGCGCTACTTCGAATGAACGGTGAACTGTCGCGAGGTTTAACGAACCGAAATCCATTCTTTGCACCAGGACGAATTTCAGCGACTGGTTCCACGGCGGCAAAGAAAATTGAAACAATCTACCTCGCGAATCTCGCGCGGTATCCCACCGAGACAGAACAAGAGTATTTCCAGAAACGTTTTGAAGAAGACAAATCTGGGAAAGCCGTCGAGGATTTGTATTGGATTCTCTTTAATTCTCCCGAGTTTTCCTGGAACCATTGAGAGCGTCTAGGGACTGAGAGATATGGGAACGAGTAAAACTTTCTCAACAAGATCGAGACCATTATCATGATCCATCATCGTTCTTTTCAGAAGATGTTCGAACAAATCACGCGACGGCAGGTCTTGCAGATCGGCTTGGGAGCGGGTGTATCGTGTTTACTACCAACGTTAAGTGCGCGTGCAACGGAGAAACGTGGTCAGGAACGTCCAAAATCATTGATCGTTTTATGGATGGCTGGCGGCCCAAGTCAGGTCGAATCCTGGGATCCTCACCCTGCCTCTGAGGTCGGAGATACAGTTGGGAAAATCAAGACGACCGTTCCGAATTTGCAAATCTCTGAACTGCTTCCGCACATGGCGGAACAGATGCACAACGTCTCGCTGATTCGATCCATGGTTTCCGAAGAAGGGGACCACGAGCGCGGAACGTATTTTGTTCAAACAGGCTACCGACCGGTTCCTGGGATCGTTCATCCGGCGATGAGCGCTTTGATCTCGAAACATCTTCGCAACGAATCTCTCGAAATCCCGCAGCATGTTTCTTTGGCAAGCGGAGATGGTTTTGTTGTCCCTCGCGGAGGTTATCTGGGGGCTCAATACGACGCATATCGGATTTTCGATCCAGGTCGCAACGTCCGAAACATGAAGCCCTCGGTCGATGAAAAGCGTCAAGCCCGTCGGTTGGAAGGGTTGGATGTGGTCTCTAGAGTCTTTAGCAAAAACCGGCCAACCCAAGCATCAAAAACTCTTCATCAGGATGTGATTGACAAAGCGCTGACGATGATGTCCTCGGAACAACTTCAAGCTTTCTCGATTGATAAGGAATCAAAAGAAACTATCGACAAATACGGAGACAGCCGCTTCGGGCGTGGCTGTCTTGTCGCTCGCCGTTTAGTGGAGCAAGGAGTCCGCGCTGTTCAAGTTGTTCTTCGAGGTTTTGACACACACATCAACAACCTTGAAGGTCAAACGAAGCAGTTCCAAATTCTTGATCCTGCGTTTGCTGCTCTCATTTCTGACTTGAAAGAGCGAGACCTTCTCGATTCAACGGTCGTACTTTGCCTTGGTGAATTTGGACGAACTCCACGTCTCAATCCACTTGAAGGACGCGACCACTGGCCGATCGGGTTCTCGTGTGTTGTAGGCGGTGGAGGACTCAAGTCCGGTCTCGTCATAGGTGAAACAGATCCAAGTGCCGCCAGAGAAAAAGACAAGAAGGTGACGGAACGTACTCCACCGAAAACTCCGGTGAGCATTCCCGAGCTCTATTCGACGATTCTGACAGTCATGGGGCTTGATCCCTTCGAAGAAATCCAATCCCCCATCGGTCGCCCCTTCATGCTCAGCGAAGGAACTCCTGTTGAACAACTCTTGCCCGCGCATCTTCTCTAGAAGCCTCGCAAAATGTGACGGGAACGATTTGGAGTGACATTTAGGATGAGCTTGCCTGTGTCCATTCGATGAGTTGATCCAGAAGCCTTTTTGCTTCACCGGAATCGATGGCCTGTTGAGCCTGTTGGACTCCGTCCGTCAAGGTGGCAGCCATCTGACTGCATAGCAAAGCAGCAGCAGCATTCGCGACGACAATATCTCGTGCAGGTCCACTTTGCCCTGCAAGGATAGCTCGAATCACATCAGCGCTTTCGCCCGGAGAGGAAACAGAAAGTTGCTCCGGCTGGCATTCATTTAAACCGAAGTCTTTTGCCGTCCAGGAGTGTTGTTTGACGTCTGCTCCGTGCACTTCCCAGACCGTGGTTGTTCCCCACAAGGCGACTTCATCGAGCTGATGGTTTCCACAGACGACAAACGTTCTCGACGTTCCCAACTGACTGGCCGCCTTGGCAATTTTCTCTGCATTCTGATCATTGTTCGCACCGAGTAACTGAAATTCTGCGGATGCGGGATTCGTTAGTGGACCAAGAAGATTGAAGATCGTGCGGATGCCGAGTTCTGCCCGAACAGGCGCGACGTACTTCATCGCTCCATGAAAAAGTCTGGCGTAACAAAAGCAAATGCCAATTTCATCCAGACATTCCCCAGCTTTTTTGGCGCTCAGACCAATGTTGACTCCGAGAGTTTCCAAGACATCTGCCGAACCGCTGGAACTGGAGACTGATCTGTTTCCATGTTTAGCGACCGGTTGTCCACACGCCGCGACAATGAGTGCTGTTGCCGTACTAATATTGAACGTATGGAGTTTATCACCCCCTGTCCCGCAGGTATCTATCAGCCCTGTTCGTGCAGTTTGAATTTTCAGAGAGCGACCACGCATTGCGGCAGCCGCGCCGGCGATTTCGGTTTCTGATTCACCTTTCATCGCCAGGGCGGTGAGTAATGCGGCGATATCAACAGAAGAGCATTCGCCATCCATGATGGAACCAATGGCGGTCTGCATTTGCTCGGCATCGGCAGTTTCATGCGTCAATAGTCGGTCAACAATGGATCGTATGTTTTCGTGCATGATAAGGCCTCTCGATTCGCGTCACACTGTTTTTGTGCTGTTGAAAATTTGTGTTCAAACAATTGGTTTCGATTTTGCTCCGACAACGAATTCTCGGACCAAGTCGAGATCTTTCACTCCGGGTGAAGATTCAACTCCGCTGGCGGTATCGACACCCCACGGCTGAACAATTCGCACGGCTTCTGCAACATTTTCAGCAGAGAGACCGCCAGCGAGAATCAGCGGCGGCCAATTCTCATAGTCGTATTCGTTGGCAATGAGATCCCAGGGAGCGGTGTGACTAGTGCCCCCGTAGGCACCGTCGACTTTGGCATCAATAAGGCACGCCCGAAGCTCGACACCTTGCCGCTGGTAATTCTCAAGCTCTTCTGCCAATGCTGATATGCTCTCACTGTCGACTCGAATCGCTCGAATGACCGAAAGTTTTTTGAGTTGTGCCGCGAACTCTGCAGTTTCGTCACCATGAAGCTGAACCGTTCGTATGCCTGTCACAGATGTGATTCGATGAATTTCGTCGAGCGTGTGATTCACAAACAGCCCAATCGGTTCAACATGAGAAGGCACCTGTTCAACAACGTTTCTCGCAATTTCAGAAGTGACAGATCGTTTTGATTTCGAATAGAAATTGAGTCCAATCGCGTCAACACCGCATTCACTGACCTGAAGAGCGTTCTCGACTGTTTTGAGACCGCAAACCTTAGTCCACATCTTTGTTCGCCTCCGATTCAGTGGAGGCAACGTCCGATACTCCTGATTCGTTCTTTTGCTCCTTCGCGAGAGCCCTCAAAGTTCTCTGGCGATCAACTGTCATCGCCCCCACGGAGAGAGTGACAAGTAACACGGTTTCGGTGATCAACATGAGATTTGCATTTTGATTCACCCAGCGATTCAGCGGATGATCTGGATCACCAAATGCCGTCGCAATGACGATAAAAATCGAGATGCAAAAAATCGCCCCCATGACGATTAAGGGATAAAACGTCATCCGATCACGGCGAGCATCTTGTGAGTCATCTTTTTGCATCAGCAGAGTTTAGAGTGTTTTGACATTTTTTGAACTATGTATCAAAATGTTCAAGAAGAATTCAAACTTAAAGTTGATTTAGCACCGGTTCATCACTCTCAACCTCACTTTAGGTGGCGGTACAAATGGTTTCCATGAGATTTTCGTTGAGAACGGTCAGGCGTCCATAACCACATGCTCATCCTCGGAAATCGTCTCCGCAAACTGCTCCAAGAAGCTGTTCATCATCTTCGTGTTCAACTGCGGACTGAGCAGTCCTTCGGTGTGACTTGGCTCTGGACAGACCGCTCCGAAGCTCCACAGATATTGATACTCGGCTTGCCGGACTGCAATGGAGCGTGATCATCTCATGGCCTACGCATGAGCAATTTCTATTACATTTATTATTAGCGTGCGGGGAATTTCATTTTGCCTGAAGCATTTGGTTTCTTCGTCGGCATCTTCTCCGAGTTTCTCCGTCATTTGTTTTTGCGGATAACTTCACCCGAGCTATCTTTGCGTTCATCACGTTTGGTGATGAGCCTCTCGATGATGCAATGATTTTGACACATGCATTCCAATCCCGTTAACAATTCCGCAAGAATTGCCTGCGTTTCACTTGAGTCGAGAGAATTCTCAACTAAGGCTTGCAACACTTCCAAGTTTGACCTAAATTCCTCCCTCTGATCCCCGATAGCTCAATTGGTAGAGCGCCGGACTGTTAATCCGTAGGTCGTAGGTTCGAGTCCTACTCGGGGAGCTTCTTTTATGAGTTCATAAACAAACGCAACTCACTGACACATTGGGACTTAGATCAAACCGCTCCGAGTCCTTTTTTTTATGAAAAATCGGATCAGTGAC
>DAOUPA010000497.1 GCA_030626405.1 Planctomicrobium sp. | reverse complement strand
TCTTCTTCGCTGGTAGAGTTATCTCCCTTTGCAGCGACAACCGGCTTTTGAGCCTCGATGACAGTTGGCTGAATTGGTTGAGAGTTGCCAAGGTCACCGGGTGCAGCGACCGGTGCTGTGTATGGCGTTGAGGCTGGATACGCCGAATTGATTGGAGGTGGCGTCTGTGCGAGTGAGTAAGTCGGCTGACCGGCAGTTTGATTCGTTTGCGAATAGACAGGCACAACTTGAACCGGCAATGGAATCGAAAGCTTGGAAGCAACCGCCCGCACTTCATTATCCCCTCTGTTCTTGGGGGGGCCTGGAATTTCGTTTTCGGCAACCAGCATTGATTCGCGAGCCGCCACAAAGAGTCCCGCTAATGTTTTATCGATGCGAATCTGTAGACCGTGCGCTTCGGCAACTTCATTGATGAAATCTCCGAGCGTGATTCTCTCACGCCCCTCGAAGTTCAATCGGCAAGATTGAGCGAGCGCGTCTTCACTACTCTGTACGGTTCTACGCTTCTGCCCTTTTCGCTTTTCTGCAGTTGCTTCACCTGTGATTAAAGTGAAAGAAAGAATGAGTGAAAAAGAAATCGACGCGCAGGTTTGAAAGCGTGTCATCTGCCCCTCCATGATTGAATCGTTAAGTAGTGTTGCCGCTCCATCGCGAACGGTATCGACTCTACCGACGAAATCCATGGGAAGCAATAACGTTTTTGAAACAACTCGTATTCGTAGGCAAGTCGTCTAGGCCTGACTCTGGAAGTTCACCGGTGAATCGTGCCGTAATATCAACGAATCATCTTGACGTCTTCACCACGTCTTCCGACAATCACCCGCATCTGATTTTTCTCTCAAACCGAGGAGGGCGTGATGTTCAGGATGAGTTTGTTGAGTTGTGTTGTTTTGGCAGTGGTTGCTCAGGGAACTTTTGCTCAGGACAAGAAGGCGGAACCGATCCCATTACGCCCTTTCTCGCCGCCACCTGCTCTTCAATCAGAGCCGTTCCAACCAGAACCGGTTCCAGTATTGTCAGCAGCTGAAGATGAAGCTCCAGTTGATGAAAGTGAATCTCCATACCGTGAAGAAAAGAAAGATGAATGGACTCCGGCGATGCGAGTCTTTCTGAATGAAGCACCCGGCGTTCAAGCAACTGTTCAGAATACGGTCACGTACATTGATCAAATCAAAACTGTTTTTGAAACGGTCATGAGAAATGGTAAAGCGATTCGGACGCCAAGGCAGGTCACGCAAAAAGTGGCACGAGCAGTGAGAACAGTCACTGCCGATGTCACGGTTATTGATTGTGACGACGTCAACGTTCAGGTCAGCACTTCAGAAAAAGGAGCAAAGGCGTTCGAATTCGAAATCAAAGGCGAACTGCAACTGCAAAACGGTTCGACTCTTATCGAAGCCAAGTCGGCGAAACTCGTCGATGAGAAACTGACGCTCACGGACGTGACTCTGAGCACCGACAGCATGAAAATGACCTGTACGGAGCTTGTCTTGAATTTGAAGGTGAATGCACTACGAGTCGGAGAAGTGACGGAACCGGTTGCCCCAAAGGTGAATCCTTTACCAGGCCAGGACCCATTCTCCACGCCGCAGCCGATACCAACACCCGCAGCTAGCTTTGGCGGCCCGTTCTATAATAATTCCGCGTCAGCGGTTAGGAAGAAAACGGTAAAGGGTGTGATAAAGCCTAACTGAGAGATCAGAGTTGCCCTGAGCCTATAGCGCTAGCCCAATGGCATCTACTTGCACTCTACTCCGAAGGAGTTCCAGCCAATAGCCGGTGGTTGAGCGACAGCGACACCACCGGTTTTGCCCCTCCGTGAAAGCCGCATCCCGGAGGGATGCCAGCAGGATTGGTGAGAGCGATTGTGTGGTCATTGTCGCATTCCCATTGGTCAAACGCTGTCATCCCTCTGGGATATTGAGGTCCGATTGGTCCTCGTCCGGCGGTGGCGCTACGCTGACCGCCGGCTAATCGCTTGGACCCCTCCGGGGTCAAGTTCATGCAAAGTAGACGGCATGAAGTGCTCGCCAAGAATGTCGCGGAGCAATACTTTCTCACATCTCTTCCAACACATCACTTTCGCTTGTCGTACTCATCATTGAGAATGCTCTATTCGACTTGAAATCAATGGCCTGAGTGAAAGCGAATCTGGACGATGCTGAACTCTTTGGCGAATCGGTGGCACTTCTTCAACTGCCAGCGGTTTGCCTTTTTGCTTATTGCGTTCTCTTGCAACTGCGGTCAACTTGTAGCTGAAGAGAATCTGTTTCTGCCGGAAGAGGTGCAGCAGTCGGACTGGTCGTTCGTTCGCGGTTCCAGTTACGACGGACATTCTCCGGAGGTCAATATCGCCGACAGTTGGCCTGAAGAGGGACCGCCAGTCTTGTGGACGCGGGAGTTGGGACAAGGCTACTCCGCGTTTGTGGCGGCAGGTGATCGAGTCTATACGCAAGGGCAAACGCTTGGTCGGCAGTATGTCTATTGCCTCGATGCAGACTCAGGCGAGACGATCTGGAGTCACAAATATGAATGGGCGTACGAAGGGATGGGCGTCTACCCCGGTCCACGCTCGACACCAACGATCAGCGGGAACCGTCTCTTCTTCGCAGCTCCGAGTGGTCTGGTCAGATGTTTGAATGCCGAGACTGGTAAGCTCATCTGGTCACGCAATGTGCTAGTCGATTTCAAAGGGGAAGGTGGTGACGGCTTTGGCTATGCGTGCAGTCCGGTCGTCGTCGAAGGGATGGTCATCCTCCCGGTTGGTGGAAAGTCGGCAAGCATCGTCGCTTTAGACGTCAAAAATGGCAGCGAGATCTGGTCGGAAGGAGACTCCCCGGCGAGTTACGCTCCGGCTTACCCGATTGAACGAAACGGTCGCAAACTTGTCGTTGGATACCTGCAAAACTCGATTGTCATTCATGATCGCAAAACGGGCAAGCTACTGCGTGAACTGGATCTCTCACAAGGATACGACGAACACTCCTGTTGGCCGATTTACAAAGAACCATACTTGTGGACCGCGTCGCCGTTTCGGTCCGGCTCGCAGCTTTACGAAATCCCGGAAGATCTTGATTCCGACGAAGAACTCAAGCTGACCTGGACAAGCAAGACCATGTCCAACGATGTTCTGTCCAGTGTTCTTGTTGATGATCACATCTACGGTTTTGATATCTTTGATGTTCAATCAAAAACGCAGCGACCATCGCGGGGGATGTTTCGTTGTATCGAGTTCATGAGCGGTACCGAGAAGTGGTCGCAAGGAACCGGTAATCCGAGACGCGGTGGCAAGAAAGACGATCCAAATGAAATCGGGCAGTCAGGCATTGTCGCCGTCGATGGGAAATTGATTCTCCTCAACGAACGTGGTGAACTGATCCTGCTCAAAGCCAACCCGGAGAAGCTCGAAGTCCTTGCCCGTACGAGTCTACTTGGTGGTGAACTGACCTGGACGCCGCCGATTCTGCATCGCGGTCGGCTTTACGTTCGCAATCACTCGCGCGCCGTCTGCGTGTATGTCGGTGAGCCAGAATTGCTGCGAACAAAACAAGTGACTCTCGCGATCACAGACCTGCCGCAACGTGAGTATCAAAACTGGGCCAGCATCATCTTGCCCATCGAACCTGAATATATGTTCGATGTTCCGTCAGTGCAGTGGATGAAAAACTGGTACGCCGCCTCAATTGCAATTTTGTGCGTGGCCGGCGTCTGCGGTTTCTTCTGTTCGCTTCCATTTCCAAAACAGCGGAATCTCATCCAGAAGTGGTGCTACGTCGCGATTGCGTTTGTATTAGCAGCATTGGGGACAACTTTGCTCAGCAGCAACACTCAGGCATTTTACTTCACCTGGCCGGTCTGTCTGTTTGTTGCATATGAGCCAGTGATTGCTTCGATCAGAAAACGCAAGCCCACCGAGAAAACGGAACAATCGATTTGGGCAGGGCGGGCAGCGTTGCTTTTCTTCGCTGCCACCTGCCTCGTTTACTTTTTGCTTTGCCGCCGCTTGAGTCTTGTCTTCGAATGGGCTTACCTCATCGGTTTCGTCGGAGCGACACCGTTTCTGCTGTTGAAGAAAATCGTTCCTGACACAGCAATCATGCGACTGACCGCAATCCCCATACTGACTCTGCTTGCCTTCACCGGCTTCTACATCTGCGGAGTGCTGCCATTAATTGTTGGTTATTGAGAAATTTTATCCGACGGAGCGAAACAGAGGCACTTGCGGTCGGTGCGCAGGAAACTTAAATTGAGGGTGATCATCTTGCGCTTCCACAACCATGCCGAACATGGAAGGAGAGAGTGTGCTCAACCTTCAACCACATGATAATGAGCAACCTCGACGCGTTGGAGGGTGTCCGTCTGGGAAATTAATTCATCGGCGCGCGTGGCTGCGAATTGGTGGCCTGAGCCTCTTGGGGCTGAGCAGTGCGAACCTGAAACGATTGCGGGCGCAGTCGAAGAATGATTCACCTGCAGAGCAGCACCGAATCAATTCATGCATTTTCGTCTTCTTGTTCGGAGGCCCCAGCCATGTTGATCTCTGGGACATGAAGCCGAAAGCCCCGCTTGAAGTGCGCGGCGAATTCAAACCGATCTCGACCAACGTCCCAGGCATTCAGCTTTGCGAACACTTGCCGAAGCTTGCCCAACAAATGGACAAGTTCGCGCTGTTGAGATCGATGACTCACAACATGCCTGTGCATGGACCGGCATGTAGCGAGATGTTCACCGGTCGTGAATACTTCGGTCCACCGAAAACCGATCAGGCAACCCCTGAGGATTGGCCCAGCCTGAGCGCGATGGTTTCGCGTTATGGGAATTTAGGATTGGGGCTACCTCCATCGGTCGTGTTGCCACTTCATTCACAATTCATTGGGCAAAGCAAACGAATCGCTGGTCAAACCGGAGGAAGGATGGGAGAGCAATTCGA
>DAOUPA010000029.1 GCA_030626405.1 Planctomicrobium sp. | reverse complement strand
GGATACGGAGAATCGCTTCGCTGGCATTCGGCTGTCCGGGAACGATCGCAGCCACACCATCGTTCAGTTTTAAAGCATGTTCGCGCACATCAAGTCGCAGACCGGACTCCCGGCTTCCTTCATCAGGCCCGTGGCAACTGAAACAGTGATCCGAAAGAATGGGCAGCACATCGCGAGCGAATCCCAGCGCATGCTGCTCCGAAGACTCATTTGCACCTTCGGCCAGCGAAGCCAGCACGATGAGCGGACTGATCACAATGGCACACGAGATTATTCGAAATTTCATCTGCATAGGTTCTTACCAATACGAATATTAACGGTGTCCATTCTAACAGAATGTCTGTGTCTGTATGTAATTGTTTGAGTGCCACGCCGAATCGTTAACCAATGAAGAAGAGACGTTTCCTCTCATCGCAAGGTGCGATTCCCAAAAACGTTTCCGTTGAGGAATTCGCTGTCCTAGTAGCTTTTTAAAACAGTCCGGTTTGGACATCTATACTGTCAGGCTCTACGATTGGGGAAGAGACTGCGACGAACACTTTGAATGGTTGGCTGTTTCGGCATTTTCCCTTGAGGAAATTGAAAGGAGATCGGCTTCGCTCGCATCTCGACGCGAGTAGTGAAAATGTACTCTCAACCAACTCATCGACTGATCACGAAAACGACTTGAGTCCCCACGGAGAGGTCCTCAGTCAACAGTTCCCGGTCACATTCGAACTGAGAACCTTCCATATGAAATCAAGAGGATCATCAAGATGACATTAGAAGTGCTTGAACAAACTATCTTCGACATGGTGCAAACTGGCAAGGGCATCTTGGCCGCCGACGAGAGTCAGCCGACCATGGCCAAACGATTCAAACCAATAGGTGTCGAAGCGACCGAAGAAAATCGCCGCGCCTACCGCAGTCTATTGTTAACCACTCCCGGCTTGAGTGAATTCATCAGTGGCGTGATTCTGTTCGAAGAGACTCTGCTGCAGGCCAGCGACGACGGAACAGCGTTACCCGAGATCCTGGTTGGTCAGGGTATTGTGCCCGGCGTCAAGGTGGACAAGGGTAAGGGACCACTACCCGGTGCGACGGGTGATTTGGTGACATATGGACTGGATGGTCTGGCCGAGCGTCTACAAGGTTATAAGCAGCAGGGTGCGCGCTTCGCCAAATGGCGTGAAGTCTACCCCATCAGTCAATCCAATCCGACGCCGCTGGGCATCGAGGCCAACGCCGAGATGCTAGCTCGATACGCAGCGGTCTGCCAGACGGAAAGCCTGGTTCCGATCGTCGAACCGGAGGTGCTGATGGACGGCGAACATGATATTGATCGCTGCGCCGAGGTTACCGAGGCGGTACTGCATGCAGTTTTCCACGCCCTGCATCGCCACAATGTGATTCTTGAGGCCATGGTGCTCAAGCCCAATATGGTGTTGCCGGGCAAGGAATGTAGCAGTCATGCCAGCCCGGAGCAGATCGCCGAGGCTACGGTCCGAGTATTGCGCCGCTCGGTTCCTGCGGCGGTGCCTTCCATCAATTTCCTTTCCGGTGGTCAGGAGCCGGAAGAGTCCACTATTAATCTCAATGCCATGAATGCCTGCTTCCCGAATGAGCCTTGGGAACTGTCACTGTCTTACGGTCGTGCCCTGCAGCAGCCAGCATTACAGGCTTGGCAAGGCAGGGCGAAAAACGGCGAGGTCACACAGCAGGCTCTGCTCAAGCGAGCGAGGCTCAATGGCGCAGCGCGGCGCGGTGAATACTCACCAGAAATGGAGCAGGAATCTTGAGATGAGGCCGCAGTGACAGGATGAAATCCGGTGCAATCGGCGGTGAGATGTTTTAAGTCGGTAAAGTGTGCAAGCGAAAGAACGTTTCACGCGTCGGTAGAGGGACCTGATCCTTGTGCAGCAAATTCATCGAGTAGTTTTCGCCATCAATCTCGGCGGTCTCACGCCCCGATTTAACTGCCATCGCGGCGCCAGCAGTCGCCGAATGACAGCGCCCGGCAACCAGTGAGTCGTCAACTTCCTGAGCCACCAACGCCCCGTACGGGATGTCGTAAGAATTTGGATGAAACATCCCGCAAACAGTTCGAGCAGATGATTCCAGATCTGCAAAAACAGATAGCCTTTCGGTTTCGACGAATTACATCTGATCTGAGAGAAGAACTCTCAGTATAAGCAATGGTGATGCTCGCCATTCCGATATCCGGATGACAACGCAGTACGCTCACGTCGGTTTGAATGATCAGGCAAGAGCACTGAACAAGATGAACTGTCAGCACATTGGCAGCACATTGGACGTCCAAACCTGTCAAAAGGTGTCTTCGTCTGTCTCGGCACTGATCATAGAATCAGAGCCAGGAAGTGACGTATGTGCTTGTGAGGAAGAAGGTTCTGTCAGCAAAAAGGCCTCCCCATCAACTGTTGATGGGGAGGCCGATTTATGGAGGCGGCGGGAATTGAACCCGCGTCCTGTGAATCCTGAGATGAGGCGTCTACGTGTGTATTCGCTCGCTTGTTTCTTACTGCCTTTGGGACGAACGGCAAACCCTCCGGCGGCCAGATTGCAACGAATCTTACTTCAAGCGTGGCAATCGATGACTTGAAGCCAGTCTGATTTTGTGACCGGTCTTCGAACTCCTCAGACAGGGATTTCTTGACCGGGGTCACCTATTTAGGCAACCATTGCAAAGTTTGGTTTTGCAATTAAGGTTTTAATCAGCTTTTTACGTGGCCTGCTGATCAACCACGACACGCAACCATCACCCGCGGTAAACCAGTCGAATCCGATCGCCCCCGAGGTATTGGCTCAGATTATATCCTATGATGCCTGCGGATTTCGTCAAGGGGGAGTTTGCTGAAGAGGTGAAGCGTGAGTCTTTCTCTCCTCTGCACCTCTCAGGTCGACAAACGCTATGGAGCATCGCTGGAGAGGAAGAATTCGAATTCAACACAGTGCTGGATGTACCCGGTCTGAGTGACATTGTAGCTGGAGAGAATCAACTCAATTTAGATCTGGCAATCCGAGCGTCACTGTTAGTGAAGTCGAAAGCAAACACGGAAATCCGATTTTTGTATGAAGTTGTCTGTGAGAGAACATACGACTCGCAACTATGCTATTGAGGGTCTTGTCGCAATTGGGGATGAATCGGTTCAGGTACTTGAAAACGATTTTGATGGCATCTTTTGCTCGGGAAGTAGTAGCGGCTGCTCCTCACCCGAAACCGGCTATTGATGAGGCAATCAAGCGTTCTTCATCAGACTTGAAAGAAATGTGTCTCCATTGCATTTGCTCCGGAACACAATTCACACAGTACGGGTGCGACAAAGAGAGAGATTGGTGGGTTTGTTCTGGCATGTCACGACTGATTTTGAAGAGTTCGGCAAACTCAGGAAAGAAGTCTAACTCGATTTGGGTGCCCCCATTATCCTAAAAGAACTTAATCCTATCTCATCAACACGGAGCCACGGCAAATGCGTGACGGCTCCGGGGAGTTTGGTGGACACGCGCGAAGCCATCGAAGTTCGAATGGACCATCAGCTTTCTTCGCAGTTCTCTATGACCTTCAGTGTATCCGAGATTTAAGATGGACAGAAAGATATTATTGCTTAAGTCCCACCAGTGCTCGGACGGTTTGACTGATGATGAACTGAGAGAAATCGCGGAGCACCTCGAGTTGGTTGAGTACCAAACTGGGGAATACGCCTACCACATCAATGACGAAATCAAAGACATCAATCTTGTTGTACAGGGTCGTTTCCGCCTAACTGCCTCGGACAGGCATGGGAATCCGATTCTGGAGAAGTTCTTAACTCGGGGCGATCAATTTGGCTCTGTAGCAGCGGCCTACGGTGAGCCTATGCCAGTGGTGGCAGTTGCGGAGGAGCCATCGACGACACTCAAGCTGGATTACAAAGTTGCGCTGGCACTGACCAAGAGAATTGACACGTTGAGGATGAATCTCTCGCGGTCGATTGCGAATGATTATCACGCAATGTTATTCGGGAAAAAACCTCGTCAACGTTCGGCCGTAATCGCAGTATTTCATGACACGGATGTCGGCAGTTTGTTAACTCCGCGGTTGGTCAATCGTTTGAGGGAACTGGGTGAGACTCCGAGTGTTCTGAGCAGTCGCTCCGACTGGGAACCGCTTGAGGGCGTCAAATTCCGCTCATTGATCGAGAACGGTCGAAGACTCACTCCGGATGAAGTTCGACGACAGGTCAATCAATGGTCAGATACGAAACGCGTTTTTGTGGATGTTGACGCGTCAGTCGACCCAGAGGCTGCCGCACTGCTCGTTGAAATGTGTGAAGAGGTTTTATGGTGTGTCACTCCAAGTACTTGGAAATTGGCAGTCGACCGGCTGAATGCGATTGAGTCGCGTGCACCGGGATGGAGAGACAAGATTCACGTCGTCTGGCTGCTTGGCGGAGACGATTCGTGCGCTCCAGCGGCGCCTGAACTGCGAGCTTTAACAAAGAAGAACTTCCAACTTTCATTTTCTGAGCCACAGCCGCAACAAGGCCACCTTTTAACCAATGGTTTCGAAAGAATCATTCACCATTTACGTGGTATCTGTGTTGGTGTCGCACTCGGTGGCGGTGCCGCACGCGGCATGGCACACTTGGGTGTGTTGAAAGCACTTGAGCAAAGTGGCATCGTGGTTGACATGATCGCAGGGACCAGTGCCGGCGCAATGACCGGCGTGTTTTACGCTGCTGATTTGAACGTTGACTACAGTATTGAGAGTTTTGTGAAAGATCTCAGACCGCCCTGGATCTTTCGTCAACTGCCGGCGGGGAACTACTGGTATCTGGTGTATAAATATCGCCGGGGGCATTTTGACAAGATGCTGCGTAAGTACCTTTCTGATAAAACGCTGGGTCAACTTCCCTTGCCTGTCCACACGGTCACTGTGGACTTGGTGCGCGGGGAGGCCGTGGTTCGTAGTGACGGAGACGCAGTGCATGCAATCACGGAAAGTATCAACTTACCGGTTCTTTCCAAACCGATTTGTCGAGATGGTCGAACACTGGTCGACGGTGGGCTGGTTAACAACATCCCCGCCGACGTGCTGGTGAGCAAAGGCTGCAATTTCGTGATTGCTGTCAGTGTCACTGCAAAGATCGAACACGAATTTGCAAAAAATCGTCCAGATACGCCGACAGGAAACATGAAATCTCCCTGGACAATACAGACGGTTTTAAGAAGTTACGTGGTGCAAAGCTCAAACATGCACTCGGTGGGAGTTCAACCGGCTGACGTGATCATCAAGCCTGACATGACCGGATTTGATGTTGCTGAATTTACACGCACGGATGAAATGTCAGTCGTGGGAGAACAAACGACGCTCCAGGAAATTTCTAGTATCAAACAACTACTCGGGGATATGGATGATAAGCTCTTTCCAGATACAGAAATGACGTAAGTTGATATTGGAGACTCAAACGGAAATCAAATTTGAAACTCATCACAATTCTGAGAGACAGATTTGAATGCGAGTGGAACAGAACTGTTTTCGATGGTGAGTGGTGATGAGTAAGGAACAAATCGAATCGAACATAGGCTCAAGCGAGTCAATGCCGACAATGCCGAAGAAGTCCAGGTACTCCGGACAACTGATCGATGTCTCAAGTCGGCGGTCAATCGAGATTATTCCACGAATGGAAACCGATGCCACAATCGATCCGATAGCCACCCATGTTGAAGTCGATTACTTTTACCACCAAGGGCAATTCTGGAGGGCAGTATTTCCCTTGGACGAAGTTGACCAAGTGTACGGTCAGGTATTTAATTTTTCCAAAGCTAAGACGAAGCCAAGTCCGCAAGGGCCGGAAATTGTATTCGACAAACAAGGCGTCCCTAAACGAACGATCCCAATCCTGAATCATATTCAGAGCCGGTTCACACTGAAATCACCGCACACAATTGATTTGTATCCGATGGGGATTGAATCCACTGAAGAACCGGTTTTCCGACTGAATGACTTTGTTTATACCGCAGAAGCAGTGGGACCTCTGGGAGTTCGATTTAACCTTCGCGACGCGCTGGCGGGACATCTCATTAGCGCCCACCGATTTCTCTCAACGCAGGAAATGGTGTTCGAACGGATCGTCTCGGATAACGATTATGTCACTGAGTCACCGGCGCTTCCACTCAATGACTTTCAAAAACGGGCAGTACTCACCGAGTCAATTTTGCGAAGTCATCGAGCGGGAATGGCCGAGCAGTATATTTTGTTTCGCGTCTTTGGAACGAACAATTGCACTTCGATTCCATTCGAGATTCTCGATCGCGTTCTTGATTACACATTTCTTCAGCGTCTCGGTTCGAAGTTGTATCGGCTCCCTTTGAGTCCACGGTTTTACCTGAAGGTCCGAGGATTGGATCAGGATTCTTCGGTACGCAAATTACTGCGACACGAATTCGCAGACTTCATTCAACACCCCAAAACGCAGCAACGGAAGTGGGAGAGAGAGGCAGGCGTGTCGCAGAACAAATAATGAGAGTCCATGCATGGACTCTCATTAACACGACCTGCATTTTGATCAGCCCCACTGCTTCAGGGCAAGAAGACTTTTGTACGCCCCCGAAGTTGGTTCAAGGTTATGAGAGTTCGAGTTAACCTTGATTGGCAACAACGCGTAGGAACTCACACTGTTACAACACTCTTTAAAATTCCCAGATGATCGATGTCCAGTAATCGACATCATTTCGGCCATCTCCTCCAGATGGAGTGCTGTCGTATCGGTCAAAAGCACTCAAGCTGAGTTTGAGATCTTTTTGTTCATTCAGTGCACATTCCCAACCAGCCTTCACGTTGAGACGAAAGTCACCAACTTCACCAATATCGGGATAGAGAACAGACCTGATATAAAATTTTTGTCGTTCATTAATTGTTTTTTCCCACAACGAACCCAAGAAGACTTCGGGTTTCCAGGCTTGATCTGAACCTTTAAATTCTTTCGATGTTCCCAAGCCAATCAGCCCTTTGAAAAGGCAATCGTCAGTTTTGACAAGTGTGACAACTCCACCAGCATGAAGTCCGAGTCGCGATCGAAAGTCTTCAAGCCCGTCGTACTCGAACCATTGGTCGAAGAACCATCCCCAATCTGAATCCGGAATATCATGCTCAAAACGGGTGAGTGAGTAGAAACGATCTTTGTCGACTTCGTCCCCATCTCGAGAGAACAGGTAGTCAACGTCGATCGTGATCGTGTCTAATCCCATTTCACGTTTTGCATCAAAACCGCCAACGATGTTCAAATTGCTGCTGTTTCCATCTGCCCCGTTCAAGCCAAGTTCAAACTTTCCTTCCCAGAGATCAACCCAACGATCCTTGTGGCATTTGCAACGACGACAGGTACAACTCTTATCTTGACAACACAGTCCGTTGAGATCGCATCCTTCGCAAGAAAACGCGGCTACAGGCTGTATTAAGTTTTGGTCAACGTCATCAATGTCGATCGCTAGACTTTCTAAAACTGCCGTTACCTCTTGAAACTCAACGGGTCCTTCGGCCTTGAAGTCGTCTGCAAAAGCGACTGTTGACACGCAAAACAGGAACGTCGCCACACAGAGAGCTTGAGTGATCGTAGAAATCATCATTGTCCCAACTCTGGTCTCGCCCATTAGAAAATTTCGACGTAAAACGAAAAAAACGATTTATTACCCAGAAGCAGGATAATCCTTAAACGGTATCGGACTGGTACATTGAGGATTATCAATACTTGTGTATCAGGTAAAAACGCTTGCGCAATCGTTAAAGCTTATCAGGCAAGGGCGTTCTGCAGGAGAATTGATCTACTGTAAGAGGGTGAGGTCGGTGAGAGCATCAATGTCCAGCCCCCCAGTGTGGTACCGGTGTTAGGGTCGTAGCTTAAGGGGAATCAGAGAACATGGCTGGCGCGATTCTGGGGCTGAGGGAACGTCCCCTCTTATAACAGTACAAGTCTTCGGTAGACATCTATGATGCTGCAATGCTTTTAGACGACGAGCAACTCTTCTTCCGGGATTGAGGTAGCCTCCAAGAATCTGGAAGTTCAGGGTCGAGGCTCCGGTTGCCCCGCTGAATTCCACATGCGACTTGGGCAACTTTCCCGGAGAGCTCGAGCGGAACCATCGCCTGCAATTCCCGGTGATACATTAATCTGCCGAGACCAAACGTGGGGTTAGTAATGTTATTCAAAATTCACTCCGCTTCGTAATCTTGCCACGCCCAAATAAGCGTATCTGCTAGTGTTTGCTCAAGCACTTTTTTGTCACAATGCCTAGTTGCATGACTGAACACGTAGCGATAGTCATAGCCTTTTGCTTTGAGGGCGGCGGCAGTTCGCTCGTTGGCCATGACCCAGTTGTGATAGGTTTCCTCTGGATCTTTTGCCCGATTGTCGTTTTCGGAAACGTGAGTAAATATCCGCAGTGGTTTCTTTTCACTGTTTTCAATCAGCTTCATGCTGGAATGATACTCCCAAGCTCCCAGCGGATAGTCCGCTTCTTCTGGAGCATCATCATCTTGCTGATCAACAAAAGTTCCTGAATAGGTAATTAGACGTCGAAACAAATCTGGGCGAAACCAACCCATTGTCAAAGCGGCTGCACCCCCGGAACTGCACCCCATTGTAGCTCGCCCCCAAGGGTCATCAGAAAAAGCAATCTTCGGAAAGGCAGCCTTGATTTCCGCGTTGCCGAGAACTGCGGTGAAGACTTCATCATTGATAAATCGAGCAAACCGATCGGACATCGTGTCATACTCGAGCCCACGTTCGCTTCCCTTACCATCATTTCCGCCATTCTGAACAGCCACCACGATAAAGGCGGGAAGCCTCCGAGCAGGGTCCTTGGATATCGTCAAATTGTCAAGCGCGTTCCGAATCAGATTGAGGCGACTTGGACCATCATGTGTCACAAGAACAGGTGCCTTCGTACCATCTTTGTAGGCGGCGGGTACATAAACAAATATCTTCCGCTCTTTGCGGACTTCCTTTCTTGGACTGAGAGTCGAATCATCCCCTCGGAAAATGTTGCTTTTCGCCAGAGGCGTGGAAAACTCAAAGTATTTCCATTTGGGATTTCCTTGGTCAGTTAGGTCGGGGTCTATCGTGTATTCAGGACCAATCGTATGGTTCCCATTCGCCACGACCATAGGTTTCGTATCGCTTTCGCCGATAGAAGTCGTATTCAGACTAAACCCAACAAAAGCCGTTGTCAGGATACAGGCAAGAGGAACTCTAAAATACTTCAAAATCAATAACATCTGACACTCGATTTTCAAAAAATTGTTTTCTGCAATAACAGAGCGTATTTTACGCTCGTCTAAGAACTAAGGTGTCTCCAGCGACTTACTCAACCGGAGTTTGTTAAATTCTGTATAACTCTGCCATGCGATTCGCTGGAGATCAGTGCGATCCTTGTCTGAGAAAACTTTCTTGATCGGCTTCCCGTCGCGGTCTTTGGTGCGATCTTTGTCGTTAAAGAATCGAATGTCGGTCACTGAGTTAATTGGCAGACCTTCCGGGCTGCGTTTGAAGAGTGCCGAGTAGAGAGTGCAGGCTGTCATGTAAGCCATCGTTTGATTCAGATGGGCATCATTTACGAACCGCAACGTCAAATCAGGTCGTTCCAATTGACATCGTAAACCGACGAGGGACATCGGAGCCACCTGCGCATCAATTCGATCAGCCAAAGCCGCAATTGCTTGTGCTTTCTCAATAACCTTCTTTGCCGCTGGCTTTGCCACTAAAGGCTCGGCGTTTTGAGTCGTTGGAGTTGTTTCGTACAGGATGACTCGCGCACCTTGTGCCTTTGCTAACTCAGCAAATTTAGGGGCGAATTGTACGTAGAGTGAGTTTTCTCCCTCTACGTCATCACGGTAAGATTGCAATACAACCACGTCCCACGCCGGTTTCTTGTCTCCTAATTCTTCTAGCAGTGTCCGATGACGACGTAAAGCAGCCCCCGCATAACGGTCCTTGGGGTTCTTGGTGAGCAGTTCCAGTGACTGAATCGTTGACTGTTCTTCTGCCCGAGTTAGTGAATTGATTCGGATGAAATTTTGTGTGCCGAGCCTCCAATGATCCGACAATGTGCGTCCTCCGTAAATGACGCTTGTTGAATCGAAAGTCAAATTGGGATCAGCCGCTTCAGCCATCGTCTTGACCACCAAGGCCAAGTTATGTCTCGCCGTGTAACTATTGCCAATGAACAGAACGTTCAACGTTTTTTGCTTCTGCGATTGTAATTCCAGAGTCTGAGCAGGCGACTCACCAAAACAGACACCGAAGCCTGTGCAAATGACAAGGATGGGAATCAACGAACGGATCACAAACATTCTAAAACCTCCTCTTCAACCATGATGCGATCGATCATGATCACTTGCGCGTTGGAACACAAGACTTGCAGATTCGGTTTGCGATTCCTCTCAGCGTCAAGCTAAATATCTTCAGTTTGTGGTAAGTCGGGGACAGTCAAAAAGCAGATCATAACCACGCAGCTCTACGTTCATGATTTTTGAGCAAGCCCGCAGGGTCCAAAAAACGTAAACACGGTTCAGCAGAAGAATTTCAAGTCGAAACTCGCAAGGAGGATTGAAACGTTGAACTTTGGAATGAATGGTTTCCAGCTGTCAACAGCGCAGGAGCGATTTTACCGTGTCACGAATCCTTTCAGCATAGAGCGCGATCCCTGTTGACCGCCACTTTTCGAGATTGTGAAGAGACCTCAAGCAGCCCGTCGCCAGTAGTGCTTCAGCAGTCCACCAAGTCTCGTTGAACAGGCAACGTCATTCAGCTTAATGGTCTGCACTTCTTCTGGTTGTTCACTCCAGTCTGGTGGTAGATTCTTTCTGGCCGAATGCCCGCGCTCGTTGTCACACCAGGTTTGAGCCTCACGGCAGATGTCGTTGAGATGCTTTTCGGAGACGACCACAAATTCATTCAAGACTTCATGCTTCAAAGTCTGCACGACTCGGTTATGATTGTCGTTTGAGCGGCGGCTGTAAACAATGGGACCGCCAATGTAGACTGGGCACGTCATTTCACACCCTGCATTTCGCCAATATGATCGTCATGCCATGAAGTCCTTGCTCTGGATGCGACCGAGTTCACTGTTTCTGGCCATCATCGTGTGGGGTGGCCAGTCGGTGCGTGCAGAAGAGAGTCCGATCGGGACACTGAAGGTCTTCATTCTTGCAGGTCAGTCCAACATGCAGGGCCAGGGTGTTGTCGATCTTAATCATCCGCAGCACTACAACGGCGGCAAGGGCGCGCTGGTGTGGTCTATGAAAAACTCTGCCAGTAAGAGGCGAATGAAACACCTTCAAGACTCCAGTGGCAACTGGGTGATTCGAGACGACGTCTTTGTTCGATATCAAACGAAAAGCGAACTCAAACGTGGCGGCCTGACGATCGGTTTCTCAGGCTATGAAGGAAAACATCATATTGGCCCGGAACTGCAGTTTGGAAACGCCGTCGGTGATCATTTCGACGAACCGGTCTTATTGGTTAAGACCTGCTGGGGAGGAAAGAGTTTGTTTGAGGACTTTCGTCCGCCCAGTGCCGGAGGTGACACCGGCAAATACTATAAGCAGATGCTGAGCGAAATCGCCGACGGATTGTCCAACATTCGGACAGATTTCCCGTACTTTAAGTTTACGGACTATGAATTGGCGGGCTTCGTGTGGATGCAGGGTTGGAACGACATGATCAACGAACAGGCGCGGAACGAATACTCGGACAATCTTGTGCATCTAGCTAATGACCTTCGGAGGGAATTGAAGTCGCCAAATCTTCCGATTGTGGTTGGTGAATTGGGGAACGGAGGCGAAACAAAATTGAATAGCAATATGCAGCTGTTTCGTGATGCTCAGAAACAGGGAACCAGCCGCATCAAGAACGCCCGCTTCGTCGTCACTCACCCATTCGCTCGGCCTGCGGACTTGTCACCTAACGTCGGACATGGTCACCATTGGTTCGGAAACGCGGAAAGCTATTTCCTTGTCGGCGATGCTCTCGGAAAGGCAATGGTTGGGCTAATCTCGGAATAACGATACTGGAAGACGAATTTAAGACTAGCAGATGGAACATAACAATCTATTGAGTGATTCATTCATTCGTGAGTTGGCTGTTCGCCAGCTTGCCGACTATGACACGTGTCAGCCAGGGACACTGTTTGCCGAAGAATTGAAGCTATGCGTGATAGACGCATACCGGTTGCAATCGGCGGTTGCTCAAATGCGCATCGCACGAGGAGAGCGGACAATCGGGTATAAGGTGGGTTGCACTTCCCCCACGATTCGGAAACAGCTCGGAATCGATCACAGCATTACCGGTCGATTGTATGAGTCAGAATGCTATCCTTCCCGCTCAGTATTGTCGCGACAACAGTTTGCGAACCTTGCCATTGAGGGAGAGTTGGCCGTTGAACTGTCTCGCACCCCGATACCAGAGGACTTCAACAGTTCCGCAATCCCTGCGTGCGTTTCGCGTGTTTTCCCCGTCATTGAGTTACACAATCACGTGATTCGTGGGGAAAGCCCTTCGGCTGGAGAACTGATCGCCAACAACGCAATTCATGCTGGCTTTGTACAAGGTGGCGGCATTCTCTCGGGACAGGTCACCGACGTGGAGGACGAGCCATGGTTGCAAATATTTGCTGATGACGAGTTGATCGCTGCATGCAAAGGTATACAACTCATTCGAACGATTCGTTCATCTCTGCGGTGGCTCCTGACACATACAAACCAGATCGGCGAACAACTCCAAGCCGGCCAGATCGTGTTGACTGGTTCGATTCCACAGTTAGTACCTGTTCGCGAAAACTGCCAAATCAAAGTGGTCACGCATCCGTTTGACAGCGTGGACGTCGAATTCATTGATTGAAATAAATGCCTGAAGCTAAGCGAACCTACCGTACTCTACAATTGGTTCTTACTGCCCTTGTTTGGCTGTTTCCGATTGCAATTCATGCAGCGGAGCGACCTCCCAATATTGTGTTCTTTCTTGTTGACGATCTTGGTTGGCGAGATGTCGGATGCTTTGGCAGCGAATTTTACGAAACTCCAAACATCGACCGTCTTGCTCAGAAAGGTGTGAAATTCACTCAGGCCTACGCGGCTTGCCACGTCTGTTCCCCAACGCGAGCGAGCATCATGACAGGAAAGTATCCAGCTCGATTGCACCTGACTGACTGGCTTGCCGGGCGAAAGGATTTTAGTTTTCAAAAGCTGAAGAACGCCGAGATTCATCAACACCTGCCGCTGGAAGAAGTCACACTAGCTGAAGCGTTGAAGAAGCATGGGTATCGCACAGCGCATATCGGAAAGTGGCATCTAGGGGAAGATCCGTTCGGGCCTCTGCAACAGGGTTTCGACCTGCAAGTACCGCATTGGAACAAAGGCTGGCCCAAGGCGGGCTATCACGCTCCGTTTCGGTTTGATGGACTTGATGATCAACCCGGGCAGTATCTGACCGATCGATTGACAGACGTTGCAGAGAATTTTATTGAAACAAACAGAGACCAGCCGTTTTTTCTCTATTTGTCTCACTTCGCTGTCCACGACCCGATACAAGGTCGTGCGGATCTGGTGACGAAGTACAAAACGAAGCTGAAAAAAGTGCCGCCTTCCGCTCGTCCTCCGTTCATTCTGGAAGGAAATCCGGATGAGGATCCGCCACTTTCAGTAGAAGAGCTGGCGGCACGTCTGAAGAATCCAGCATGGTCCGGTTTCAAGGTGCTACCGGATCGGACTGTGAAAATTAAGCAACAACAGAACAACGTTCAGTTTGCAGCGATGGTCGAAGCGATGGATGAAAGCCTCGGTCGCATTGTGAACAAGCTCGAAACGATGGGGCTTTCAGACGAAACGATCATCGTCTTCTTTTCCGACAACGGTGGCATGTCGGCTGCGAACTTCGGTCGACCAGATCGAACGGTGTCCGCAGACCAGCTCGACCGAGCGTTTTCCACTTCAAACCTTCCGCTCCGAGGGGCCAAAGGTTGGCTTTTCGAAGGTGGCATTCGCGTGCCGATGATCGTCAAGTGGCCCGGGCACGGAAAGGCTGGCAGCGTGTGCGCAGAACCTGTCATCAGCACAGACTTTTATCCAACACTTCTTGAGCTGGCCGGCCTGCCTGCGGAAGTGAATCAAGCCGTAGATGGAAGGAGCTTTGCCGCGGCTCTGAACGGCGGGCTGTTCCAACGTGGCCCGATCTACTGGCACTTCCCACATTACAGCAATCACGGCATGCAAAGCCCCGGTGGTGCCATCCGCGACGGCGATTACAAATTGCTGGAATACTTCGAAAACAACACGGTGCAACTGTTCAATCTCCGCGAAGACATCGGCGAACAGCATGACCTGTCTGCGACGCAGCCAGAAAAAACGAACGAACTACGTACGAAACTGCACGCATGGAGAAGCCGTGTGGCGGCTCGGATGATGCCAGCGAACTTGGGTTACATTTCGGAAGAGAAGAGTGGAAATTGAGCTAGAGCAAGTCGAAGTAGCACACCTCTCTGCAGCCTGACGTCTATTTGACATCCAGCCGCTCGCGAACAAAGGCTGGAAGGCGTTTATCATTAGCATTGACCAACTTGACGTTTCGATCATTCTTCAACTCGGGGCCTGGCGTACTTCGGCCGCGTTCCACTTGTCGCCGTAGCAGCGCGACCATCACACTGACTTGATCGGGATGCTCAGCAGCCACGTTGTGGTCCTCGTGCGGATCTTTCGCAAGATCGAACAGCTGCACGAACGGTGCTTTTACAAGATCCCCTTCGTTCGGCACTTTCGGGAACTGACTCAGCGCACGTTTCCACGCATCTTCTGGAGTAGGGACGTTACCTTGTGAATTGTCCTGAGTACCCTGTCTCCTCGCCGGTGTCCCAGCTCCGGGGCAAAGACAAAGTTTCCAGTTCCCGTCACGCACAACGAACGACATCACAGACTGCATGATCAGGTTGCGCCGAGTCCCTACGGACTTCGGATTTGCCAACTGTTTGGCAAAACTGATCGAGTCCGGTGCCTCGTGATCTTCGAGTTCGGTGTTCGTCAATTCGGCAAATGTCGCCATCAGATCATTCAGACCGACCATCGCGTCGCATGTCGTTGCCTGTGGGATCTTTCCGGGCCACCGTGCGATCAGCGGCACTCGCAATCCGCCTTCGTATACCGAAAACTTGTAGCCTCGGTGCGGTCCGCTGGGATAGTGGCCTTTCGCTTCAAGCAGTTGAATCTGTCCTGGTGTCGCCTTCAAGATATTGCCCGCATATGAGGCAGCACCGTGGTCGGACGAAAACAGGACGAGCGTATTTTCATGGAGCCCTTTCTCCTGCAGCGCTAGCATGACCCGTTCCACGGAGTGATCGACTTCCATCACAAAATCACCGTACACTCCCAAATTGCTTTTGCCTCGCCACTTCACTCCAGGACTGGTTGGAGTATGAGGAGCCGTCAATGCGAGAAACAGGAAGAATGGTTCCTCTGCGTTCTGCAACCGAATAAACTTTTCCGCCTGGGTGTAGAACGTTTCCAGCACTTTGTGATCCTCGAAATCCTTCTCTGCAGGGCCAACACGGTTGAATGCGCTCCAGCCTTTCTGTGCCGTGACTTCACCCTGCCAGATGTTGTTATGCGCAAATGCGTACGGATACATGTCCAACGATCCAGGCAGAATGAAACTTTCGTCGAAGCCAAACTGAACCGGACCGTGTTTCAACGGCCTGGTAAAATCAACGTTGGTCAAGCCTTGCGCCTTGCCATCGAGTGTCTCCATCGTGGTTCCCAAATGCCACTTTCCAACGTAGCCCGTACGATAGCCTGCTTTGTTAAGAACTGTTGCAAGCGTCGAGTCTTCCGTGCCCGGACGAGGTCCCACAAATCCCCATGGGCCGTTGTTGACAGCCGGAGAGAAACGCCAGGGGTAACGTCCCGTCATGATGGCTCGACGAGTCGGCGCACACACCGACGCATTGACGTGGGCATCCGTAAATCGCACTCCACCCGCGGCCAGTGAATCGATGTTTGGCGTATCGATCAGACAGCGATCACCGCCGTAGCAGTTCACGTCTCCGATCCCAAGGTCATCGGCGAGGATGAACACGATGTTCGGTGGGTCTCCACTAGCGAAGACGATTGCGTTACAAGACAGAAATGCCGTGATAAAAAGAATGGTGAGTAGAGTATTCAATTCAATTCCTTCCCTTCGATGCTGCCTAACCAGTGACACGCATTGGCGAGCACCTGAATGACTTCCGGCTGCTTGTAAACTGGGAATGTCTCGTGCCCAGGGCGAAAGTAGAATACCTTTCCCTGCCCAATGTTCCAGACCATCCCGCTGCGGAACCGTTCGCCGAGTTCCCAGGTTTCTTCGAAGATGACTTCGTCCGGTTCCGGAACATGGAACGGTTCGTTATACATCTCGGTTTGCTTCACCTGAAATGTAGCTGGCAGTCCCCTGGCAATGGGGTGTTGTGCCGACTTCACTGCGATCGTTCCTGGCTTGCCATCAGGGCGGTAATCCGGGAAGCAGCACCATGGCAGATGAATGATGCCCTGAAACTCCTTCCTATTCTTCTTGAAACCGAAGACGGCCGGAGTCTGCACGCTGCCGTGAGCGGGGACAGTATACGGTTTCGGCGGATCAACGGTTTCGATGGTGAGTTTTGCGTCTCCCGCATATTTCTGCAGTTGCTTGCGACCGTCCTGAAGACTTCGCCAGTTCATCGCCTTCACGAACGGTTTGGCCCAGTGAGCCGAATGCAGTGCGATCAGATCCACATCACCAACAAGCACGTGTTCGAGTACACGGTTCGCGTTGTCGTCCGTGACGTCTCGCTGGCGAGCATGTCCCCACCAAACGATCACATCAGCCCAGGCAAGATTTTTGACTGACAATCCCTGTTCTGGATCATCAAGAGCAACCGAGCGGAATTCCAGCCTCTGAGATGTAGCCTTTAGCTGAGCCACGATTTCATTGCCCAAAAAGTTGTCGTACGCCTCAGACTGACGTGGCTGTCGCTCATCCCAGACCAAAACGTGAATGGGCGCCGAGTTCTGCTTGGCTTCCGGTTCCTGAGCTTCGATGGAACATCGGATTTGAGACACTGTGGCGAAAGCAGCCAGCGCGAAGGCCATGGTCCTAACATGCATTTTGATCATCGATGATTCCTCAGAACTGAATTTGTTTTCGTGGCAGTTTCTGGCGTGACTTCTCATATGTCAAATGGTTGCGCGGGGTACAAAAACTTCGAGCGCACTTGAACATGAGAATTTCAGGTCGAAAATCGTGGGGAGGATGGAAACGTTGAGCTTTGTGATCACCGATTTTCACGTCAAATCATGAACACCCAAAGGAGTACTGTGGTCTCCGTGTGATTTCTTGATAAAGAGCCACCGAGTCCCGGTTGACTTATTTACCAGCCGCCCATTTGACACCATTGATCACAACATCCAGAAACACTTTGTCTTCAAACGTTTCGTTTGCATGACCATATGTGGTGCCAAAGACGCGAGCTTTGCCATACCGATGAGTCCAGATCACAGGATGCAGATCGCCCGTTTTTTCACTGACCGAAGTCGCCAGCACTTCGGTGTCCGGCCAGACTTTTTCGATGATGTACAATTCGTCTCTGGGCGTGACCCATTCCTTCGGGAAATCCTTCATAACGGCGTGCTCCGGCTTCACGTTTCTTACAAGGTAGTTACTCTTGTGTTCATGCCGCCGACTGGTGACACCTAGCATCTTCCGCCAGTCGTCAATTTCAGCGGCTCGATATGTGTGCATAGCACAGTGAATCACGACAGCATTTGCACCTTCGTAATGAGCCTTTGTGATACGACGAATGTAATCAGCATTCTGTGTCTTCGCGAAGCACTCGTTGTGAACAACCACATCGTATCCTTCCGCCCATTTTTCGTTCTTATACAAATCAATCTCAGCCTCCGTCCCGTTGCCTCCATCGTTGACAACTTTCCAATCGATCTTGACTCCACGCTCAGTGGCTGCTTTTTTGAGAGCTTCCGCCTGAAACGGATAATCGTGGCAGCAGCCGCCAGTAATCAGCAGCACCTTCAACGGTGCGGCATCATTTGCATTAACAGAAGGGATGAAAAATATTGCGAGACAGACGCCAAAGGTGAGCTGAGCAAATCGGGGAATCATGGATTTTCCTGAATCTAGAGAAGGATGGGACACTCACTCCAGCATAACGATGCTCGAATCTCTTTCCCAGTTTCACAACCACGAACGATCACAGCACGCTGAAGACAGGATTGAGAGGGCTATCACCATAGATTTTACAGGGGATAAAACCTTACACACAGTTGAACAGGAAAATTTGCAGGTCCATCTTCGCAGACCGCGATCCCAGTTAACCACCTCTTTTAACTTTCAAGAGACATCAAGCGGCCCGTCGCCAGTAGAGTTTTAGCAGTCCACCAAAACGAGTCGAACAGGCAACGTCCTTCCGCTTAATGGTCTGTACTTCTTCGGGGTGGATTCTCCAACTTGGCGGCAGATGTGGTTGAGGTGCTTTTCGGAGACGACGACAAACTTTGAATCAACTTCAAACTGTTCATCAACCCGCATCGCTCTTTACAACTTGAAGATTTTGATGAATATATTTCGCCATCAGTTGTAAATTGCTCCGTGGAAATATTAAGGGTGGACGAAATTAATTCAAAGAACGCACAGTCAGGTGAACCAATATGGCACCAAAAATGAAACACAAGACACCACGGGATCACTTGGAGAGAATTGTTCAGCTATTGAGCCGAGCCTATATGGAAAGCATGAGTCGAGGGATTTGGAATAGTGTCTCTGGTTCCAGTGACTCAAAAGCAACCAATGAGATTTTGACCAACATTGACCTAAACGCTTCAAGTGGGGACGCAACTGACATTCGTCTGTAATGAATCTGCTTTCGGATTGAATCGGGCATTCCGAATCGAGTAAGTCCAATAAGTGGTGATCGAAATTGCCCCATGGGCGCTCTACGTTTTGTTAACTTAGAACGACCATTTGCGCTCGCGCGAGCGCTCTCAGAGTTAACTTTCTGTTAAGCCGTAGCCGAAAGTTCAAAATTCGTTGAAAACGTCACCCTTGATCGATGACGACGCGAACTCGCTAGTTGTCTATTTCACTGATACTTCCGGAATATCGGCGCTCTCTCCGGAGTTCGTACTGTGGTCTTGTGTGGGGAGGGATCGTTAATACGGATTCCGCACTCCGCTGTCGTGCTCGCCAAACATTGTGAACCATCAAACCATCATTAGCGCTGCACGAGTGTTGTCATTTCTCGAGGGCTGGAAAAATGCATGCGAGCGAGTCACCGTACGGTTCAGTCGTATTCCGACGCATGAGAGGTTAGTGTAAACTTCCAACTGTGTTAAAGAGCAACAGTCAGGTCGAAGCTGGTTCTCGTTTTTTCAATTCATGAAATGAGTCTATCGTTGAATGGAATCAACGGATTCATAACAAGGTGACGGATGCGGTCTATTTCCTCCACATTGGGATTACTTTTGCTGCTTGGCATTACCTTTTCAAGGTCTGCCGTTGCGGAACCGCCAGACTTTGATCATCTCATTGCGCCACTTATTGCAAGGCGTTGCTTAAGTTGCCACATCGGTCATGAACCTAAAGGGGGACTGGATCTTTCGACGCGTGATTCAGCAATGACTGGGGGTGATTCAGGAAAAGTGATTCAAGCTGGTCATCCCGACGAGAGTTTGTTGTGGGATTATGTATTCTCAGACGAGATGCCGCCAAAGAAACCATTGTCAGACGCAGAGAAAACTTTACTTCAATCCTGGATCGCATCTGGAGCAAAATGGGGCACAGAGAAGATTGATCCATTTCGATTCACGACAGAACATCGCGCTGGTGGTGACTGGTGGTCGTTGCAACCGCTTCCCAGTCCGTCTCCGCCCAAGATTGAGCCTGCTGATTGGGACGATGCGAAGAATCCCATCGACGCATTTGTCTACGCTCGGCTGTACGCAGCTGGCCTCACACCATCAATCGAAGCGGACAGGCGATCTTTGATTCGTAGATTGTCTTTCGACTTGATGGGATTACCGCCAACACCGGATGAAATCCATGCGTTTCTTGAGGACAAATCAGCGAACGCGTACGAGAATTTGGTCGACCGATTGCTTGCGTCTCCTCACTATGGAGAGCATTGGGCCCGGCATTGGCTGGACGTGATTCGTTTTGGCGAGAGTAACGGCTTCGAATACGACCAACCACGGAACAACGCATGGCCTTACCGAAATTGGGTGATCAACTCACTCAATAACGATCTACCCTACGATGAATTTGTCCGTTTACAATTAGCCGGGGATGTTCTGCGACCAAAGAGCATCGATGCGGCGGCGGCAGTCGGTTTTCTGGTTGCAGGACCGCATAACACGACGTTGCCTGCAAATGAACCCATGCGGATGACGATGGCCCAGGACGAACTGGAAGATTTGGTCGGCGTTATCGGACAAACGTTTCTTGGCTTGACCGTTAACTGTGCGCGTTGCCACGATCACAAATTCGATCCCATCTCACAAAAGGAATATTACCAGTTGGCAGCATTGCTTTCGGGCGTCAGACACGGTGAACGTACGATTCAAGTTAAATTGCGCAAAGACGACCAACAGCGGCGTTCGAATATCGAAGAACGTTTAGTGAGGATTGAAGTTGAACTTGATGCTATCGAGCAACCGATTCGCAACTCGATTCTTTCTGTACGAAAGTCCGGACAATCGACTGGTTCACGGCCTCCTCATGCATTAGCGACTTGGGAATTCGACGGCGATCACATTGGGAGATATCAAGAGAAGAGAGGAACGCTCAATGCCAAAGCGAATGGAGGGGCTCGTGTCGAAGATGGCAGTCTGATCGTCGGTGGAAAACCAGCTTATGTCGCTACACAACCACTCTCCGTTGATCTAGGTGAGAAAACTCTTGAAGCATGGGTCACTTTAGACAATTTGGATCAACGTGGTGGTGGCGTTCTCACTGTTCAATCGCTGGACGGACTTCGATTTGATGCAATCGTTTTTGGCGAACGTGAGCCAAAGAAATGGATGGCTGGGAGCAACGGATTTGTGAGAACGAAATCGTTTACTGGGATTGAAGAGAGAGAAGCTGAAAAGCGATCGATTCACTTCGCGATTGTCTATCGCGAAGACGGGACCATTTTTGGATATCGCGATGGCATGCCTTATGGAAAACCCTACCATTCCGGCACTCTCCAGCGTTTTAAATCTGGTGATGTGCAGATTCTTTTCGGGATGCGACACAGTCCTGTCGGTGGAAATCGAATGCTCGCAGGACGCATCCACCGTGCCCAACTCTATGACCGTGCTCTCACAGCTGGTGAAATCGAAACGTCTTTCGCCGCAGGGGATCTCAATTTTGTATCGGAATCAGAACTTCTGGAAAAGCTTACTCCCGAGCAACGCCAATCCCGCGAGATGTTGGTTGATGAAGCACAGAAATTAAATATCGAGAAGGAAGCAATACAAAAGTCGCAGCGACAAACTCTTTACACATGTGTACCACAAAATCCTGGGATCACTCGAGTTTTACGACGAGGAAACGTCACTGATCCGACGGACGAAGTCGCACCAGCGGGACTAAGCGCGGTCACGGGAGTTCAGGCTGATTTTCAGTTGGCTGCAAATGCTTCTGATGCTGATCGACGACGGAAACTGGCCGAGTGGATCACACACAAAGAGAATCCATTGTTCGCTCGCGTGATTGTAAATCGTCTGTGGCACTATCATTTCGGACAAGGATTAGTCACGACCCCAAGTGACTTTGGTTTCAATGGTGGCACACCCAGCCACCCAGAGTTGCTCGATTGGCTGGCCCAGCAGTTAGTCAGAAATGAATACAGCTTGAAATCTCTTCATCGCTTGATCGTCACATCCGCAACTTATCGGCAATCTTCAACGACAAATGCAAAAGCAGTGCGTCTTGATGTGGACAACCGATTGCTCTGGCGTCGGACACCCAAACGGCTTTCTGCTGAAGAGATTCGAGATGCAGTCTTGGTGGCGACAGGAAAACTGAATGCTCACGTAGGCGGCAAGGGCTACCGCGATGTTCGTCACTTTTCGTTCAAAGGGAGCAATTTTTATGAGTCCGTCGCGGAGACGAGTCTCGGTGCTAAACGTCGAACAATCTACAGATTTACGCCTCGTGGTGGTCGTAATCCTTTTCTCGATACCTTCGACTGTCCTGACCCATCCACATCCACCCCACAACGAGCGACTACAACAACTCCGCTACAAGCATTGGCTCTCATGAATAACGAGCTAATCTTCGAGATGACAGATGAATTTGCTGAGCGCGTGACGCGTAAATCTGGAGACAATTTAGCAGCTCAAATTCGGCGAGTTTATCTGATCGCCTATGCACGCGAGGCGAACGATGATGAAGTGGCATTTGCAAGCCCCTTTGTCGCAAAATATGGACTCCCTGCATTCTGCCGTGTGGTCCTCAATAGCAATGAATTTTTATACTTGCGATAAGGTGGAATTCAAATCATGCCGATGAGCACTCACATCGTGAATCGACGCGGCTTTCTCAGTTCCTCAACAGCCTCAATCACCAGCACTGCGCTGCTGTCGTTGTTGATGCGAGATCGCGCAGTGCTTGCAGACTCTGTCTCTGGCGAAGCGAAGGGTCTTCCGCACCATCCAGTCCAAGCTAAGCGTGTGATTCACCTCTGCCTGTGTGGTGGAGTCAGTCAGATCGACTCCTTCGACTACAAGCCGGAGTTGGAGAAGTTTCATGGCAAGTCATTGCAATCCGAAGAACGGCCTGCAACTTTCTTCAACCAAGTTGGTCTGATTCGCAAAAACGACTGGGGTTTCAAGCAGCATGGTGAAAGTGGCTTGTGGGTCTCTGACCTCTTCCCACATCTCTCAGAAGTCGCTGATGAACTCACTGTGATTCGATCGATGGTTGCCGATTCTGCCAATCACACTCCGGCAACATTCGAAGAAAATTCAGGATTCCGACTGAATGGCTTTCCCGTCATGGGATCATGGGTTTCGTACGGATTGGGATCCGAAACTGATGAACTACCATCTTTTGTCGTCCTCCCTGATTCGCGAGGTCTTCCAGCAGGTGGAACAATCAACTGGTCAAATGGTTTTTTGCCTGCTCAGCATCAAGGTGTTGCGTTTCAATCTGAAGGAACACCGATCCATGATTTATTTCCTGCACGTCAACTGCCTGACGGGCAAGATCGTGACAGCCGTGAACTACTCGCTCAGTTGAATCGCAAGCATCTTGAGGAGACAGGAGTCGACGATGCAATGATGGCACGCATGCACAGCTATGAATTAGCGGCAAAGATGCAATTGGCTGTTCCGAAAGTGACCGACTTAAATCAAGAAACCACCGTGACTAGGAAGATGTATGGGCTGGACGAAACCGAGACCGCTGACTTCGGAGCTCGTTGTCTTTTGACGCGTCGTTTGCTGGAACAAGGTGTGCGTTTTGTTCAATTATTTTCCGGAGGTTCATTTGGTTCACCGCGAATCAATTGGGATGGGCATGAGGACGTCAAAAAGAACCATTCGCGCGAAGCTGCACGCATGGACCAACCTGTGGCGGCATTAATCAAAGATTTACGACAACGAGGAATGCTCGAAGACACATTGATTCTGTGCACTTCAGAATTTGGTCGCACACCGTTTACTCAATCTGCCGCGGACAAAGTCGGAACGGGTCGTGACCATAACATGTATGGCTTTTCGATTTGGATGGCAGGTGCCGGACTCAAACATGGAATGGCATACGGTTCAACCGACGATGTCGGCTGGAAAGCCGTTGAAAACCCGGTTCACTGGTACGACTACCATGCCACCGTGTTGCATTTGCTCGGTATCGATCATGAGCGACTTACCTATTACCACAACGGGATCCAGCGACGTCTCACGAACGTTCATGGCGAGGTTTTGCATGGAATTTTGAGTTAACAGCCCAGTGCAACACATGTTGACTTAAAATCGCAATCCACCGGAACTACGATCCAGATAGACACGAGGAGCTTCATTTGGCATTCCGTTTTCGCCTCCACGTTCACAGTGCTTTTGCGCTCATGGTGATTGTCTCTTCGGTTGCGGCAGACGAGTCTCTCGGAATTCGGCTTAGGGAGATGGCTCCGGCCACGATTGCTGCGCATGCCAAGCAGCGAGGTAATCCGAAAGCGGGAGCGCTGGTTTTCTACAAATCTGCCGCAGCATGTGTGAAGTGTCACTCCAGTGGGAAAGCTGCCACGCCCTTGGGACCAGACTTGGCAACGATCGGCCCAGAAACAACGGATCAGCATATCATCGAATCGATCTTACACCCCTCGCACAAGATTCGGAAAGGCTTTGAAACCATATCGGTCGTGACCATCGATGGGAAGGTCGTGACTGGTTTGGTCGCAGCAGACGAGGACGAACGACTCGTGTTGCGCGATGCGACGAATCTTGAACAAGAGATCATCATCAAGAAGAGCGATATCGAAGAGAAGATCATCAGTGAGAAATCGATGATGCCCGACGGTCTTGTTTCGTCGCTACGCGATGAACGGCAGTTTTATGATCTTGTAAGATATGTGATGGAAGTGGTTCGAGGTGGTTCTAAACGCGCCGCTCAACTCAAGCCGAAACCTCAGGATTTGATCGTCATCGACGATTCCAAGAATCTGGATCACGCTGGAATTCTTCGCTCACTGAGTAGCAAAGATTTTGCGGCGGGAAAGGCAATTTATCTCGGGCACTGTAAGAATTGCCATGGTCTGGACGGTAATACTCCGAAACTCCCTACTGCTCGAGCCTTCGGGAGGCAGAAGCTCAAGTTCGGTGCCGATCCCTATCAAATGCTGCTGACCCTCTCTCGCGGCAACGGAATGATGGCCCCCATGACGCATCTCTCCCCCAAAGAGCGTTACCAAGTGGTCCACTACATTCGTGAAGCACTCATGAAGCCAAGCAATCCGGAATACACAAAACTCGACGATGACTATCTGGCGAGTCTTCCGAAGGGCATCGGGAATGGCGAATTCTCGGTTACATCAGATCGAGATTTCGGTCCTGTGCTTGGATCGCAGTTGGGAACAGAGGTCAACAACGCGCTGACCTTCCGACTTCCCTCTGATATTACTGCTAGCTACGACTTGCACCGCATGCGTTTGAATGAAGTTTGGCAGGGTGGATTCCTCGACCTCTCGCAAACACAGCACTACCGTCAGCGCGGAGAACGCATGCCGCAAATCGATGGTCAAGTGATCCCCGGTCTGGGAAATTGGCAGTGGGCTTTCGGCGATTCGTTTGAGATTTCCTCAGAGGCAAAACCACCTCGCGGGCCAGTTCGGAACGACTGGTTGCAGTACAACGGACACTATCTCTTTGCTGATCAAGCAGTGCTGAGCTATGGGATTCATGGTCGCAAAGTCCTGGAGACCATTCAGTCCGAAAAGTTAGGCGAGATTGTCATACTCAGCCACACTTTACGAGTCGAACCGAGTCAACAAGAGCTGAAGCTTTGCGTTGGAAAACTTAATAGTCGAATCGATCCGTCCGGATTGATCCCAAATGGTGAGACGAGTGTGACAGGACTTACCGGTAATGCGACAGATCACATCGCAGTTGTTACCGGATCACCGAACGCACGCGGCAACCAACCTAAACGGCGTGACAAGTCAATTTTTTCAAATTTGCCATGGCATGTTATTGCATCTGAGGAGGCGAATAAACTTGACCTGGGAACGCCGGACCGAACCATCATCGTTCGCTTCCGTACAAAAGGCTCCGGTACGTTAATCGCCTCGACACCTGCAAAAGGTCAGTGGGCACCCAACGGCAAAACGTTGTTCGTGCGTGGTCAACGGCTCGTTTACGACATTGGCTGGGTTGGAGCAATGACGAGTAAAACGAACGTTGCTGATGGAGAATGGCATACCGCCGCGTTGATTGTTAGTGACGAAAAGACTCGGCTCTTTGTTGATGGGAAATTGGAATCTGAGAAAAAAGCATTTCGTCGTGGTCCCGTCACCGATCATGTCCTGAAGATTGGTGCAACTGCGACCAACTTTGGAGGCGACTTTGATGGTGACATCGAGTCGATTCATATTTTTGACACGAAGTGGTCAGACAAAGAAGTGCAAGCAGCCGCAGGCCTCTTACAAAAAAACGATCTCGACTCACTTCTGTCCTGGAAACCAGAGAGAGCGGACGTTGACTCGAATCCAAAGATTGTCTCAGAAGCTAAGCCAGCGCCACTTGCTCCATTCGTCGCGGCAGCGGTCGATGGGGAGACAGATGGATTAATCTGGGAGATTGACGAATCTGGACGAATCATATTGACGATTCCCGCAGCGACAAAGCCTCGCATTTTTCGCGTCCTTCGTGGTGCTGCAAGCGGAGGCGAATCATTGAAACTGTTCGTCAAACACTCGCAATCCATCTCTACCAATCAGGAATTAATTGATCCCAAAAGCATGACTCACGGCGGGCCGACACGCTGGTCGCAAGAGTTGACTGTTCATGGCGAACTTGGTGAATCAATCAATGGCTATGCACTAGATACGATTCCTGTTCCGTTTGAAAATCCTTGGAACGCCTGGATGCGAACCAGTGCAATCGACTTCTTCGATGATGGACGAGCGGTGGTGACAACCCAGGGAGGAGACGTTTACATCGTATCCGGTATTGATAGCCAGCTCCAAAACGTGACTTGGAAGCGATTCGTGGCTGGGTTATTCGAGCCATTTGGCGTTCGAGTTGTAGACGACATGATCTATGTGACCTGCCGTGACGGAATCAAACGCCTGCATGATTACGACAACAACGGCGAGGCCGATTTTATAGAAGCGTTCTGGATTGATGACGATGTCTCGAGCATGTTTCATGCTTACAACTTTGATCTGCAAACCGACTCTAAAGGCAATTTTTATTTTGCCAAAGCGGGGCAGTACACACAGCATCATCGGCCCGGAACAATCATGCGTGTTCCTCCCGAGGGTGGTCGAGCAGACGTGGTTGCCTGGGGGATTCGGACACCGAACGGCATGGGGAAATTGGACGACGACCGTTTCACCGTCTCAGATAATCAGGGACCGTGGATACCAGCCGGGAAGGTCTCTTTGATCAAACCAGGGAACTTCCTTGGAAATATGCCAATCAACAAGGAACAGGATGCTTGGCTTAAAGCAAAGCATGGCGGCGTTCTACCGACGACTTTTGATGAACCGATCATCTGGACACCGCAAGAATTGGACAACTCATGCGGAGGGCAAGTTTGGGTTGCGGACGAACGCTTTGGCCCACTCTCGGGGCGATTGATTCATTCATCCTATGGCAAAGGCTGGCTCTACTACATGTCGCTGCAAGAGATTAATGGTCAGACGCAAGCGTCAATCGTTACTTTGCCGCATCAATGGGATGCCGGCGTCATGCGATTACGAGTCAGTCCAAACGATGGTCAACTTTACGGCACCGGCCTTTCTGGTTGGCAAGGGCCACCAGGAGGTAAGGATGGTTGTTTACAACGGCTTCGCTACACTGGCGACTCGGTTCGTATTATCGAGAATGTAGCTGTCACAGCAACTGGGCTGGAACTCACTTTCAATTTCGCACTTGATTCCCTGACGGCCAAGGAACCAAAGGCGTGGCAGGCTGAAATGTGGAACTATTTGTGGTCTGGGAAATATGGTTCTGATCAGTTTTCCGTTCTTACTCCTGGCGAGAAAGGTCAAGACAAATTGTCCATCCGAAAAGTCACGTTGGCTGGAGACCGAAAATTAAACCTGACCATTCCGGACCTACAAGCTTGTGATCAACTCTACTTACAGATGGATTTCAAGGATCAATCGGGAGAGAGCTTTATCGAACATGTCTATCTTACCATTCATGCACAACCATAAGTCTCCTTCAGCAAGCTTCATTTGCTACAACAAGCGTTCTGCACTCTGCTAGAGCACTTTCAGAATTCCTCTTAACTCGATTTGTTGTTTTCGAGTAGACTTCTTGAGTCCGTCGGATTTCAAGGAGGAAGAGATGGCTGGTAGTTATTCGCTTGATTTGCGTAGTCGTGTTATT
>DAOUPA010000701.1 GCA_030626405.1 Planctomicrobium sp. | reverse complement strand
AATCCAATGCACTACTACTGGTTCCGCAGTAATAATCAGTTGCCGAAGGACCGAGCGCTTTCATTTGCGTACATCTTCCTTGGAGTTCGCTTACAGTGTGCTCAATGTCATAAGCATCCATTCGATCAATGGTCGAAACAGGACTTTGAGAAATTCACTCAGTTCTTCACGCGAGTGAAAACCGGAATCGCTCCTGATGCTCGTCAATCGCAAAATCAGCTCAAATCGAAGCTGGGAGTCCCGGTGAAACTGGACACGGCTGCTCTGCGACGACAGATGTACTTGCGCGTTTCCGCAGAGGGTTTGCCAATACCGTGGAACGAAGTCTGGATTCAAGAACCAGGTGAGCAACCGCAAATTTCAAAACTCCTCGGCGGCGAAGAAATTGACTTAAACGACTACGACGACCCCCGCGAACCGCTCATGAATTGGCTGGTGAGTGAAGAGAATCCCTACTTCGCGAACGCCTTCGTCAACCGCATCTGGAGCCATTACTTCGGCGTCGGAATTGTCGATCCACCTGACGATTTCAACCTCGCGAACCCGCCCAGTAACAAAGCATTGCTCAAATGGCTGAGTACTGAATTCGTGGCGCATGGTTACGACATCAAATGGCTGCACCGTACGATCACAAATTCACGAACCTATCAGCTCAGTTGGAAACCGAACGAGACCAACAGAAATGACGAACGAAACTTCAGTCACGCTCTCATTCGACGACTTCCTGCTGAAGTGACAATCGATAGCATTTTGCAGGCAACTTCTAACAAGGCTCGCCTGAAGACCTGGACCAGCGACACTTCCGGACGCAAAATCACGCAACACCCCAGATCGATTCAGGCGCGGGGTATCGACTACTCTTTGCTAGTCTTCGGAAAACCACTGCGAACGACAAATTGTGATTGCGAGCGTCAACTGCAACCGACGTTGTTGCAGTCGCTCTATGTGCGAAACGATCACGAAGTCCTCGGCTGGCTCGAACGCAAGGATGGCTGGTTAAGTGAAACGGCCAAAGAATTAGGCGAGCAGCTTTCACCTGAAGCGGCAACCACTTCTCCTTCTAAAATGGCCACACCCAGCAAGGAGCAACCGAATCTGGAGAGTCTGATTCAGGAAGCCTACCTGAGATCGCTCAGTCGGCATCCAACCAAAACAGAACGACAACGGGTTCTTCAGCATCTCAACGAATCAGAGAATACGATTGAAGGTTTACGGGACTTGATGTGGGTGTTGCTGAATACGCAGGAGTTCCTGACGAACCATTGAGCCAATTGATTGAGAGAGAAGATGAGAAAATATCGTCCGACAATTTCACGGCGTGGCATCCTTCAGGCAGGACTGCTTGGTGCAACCGGGTTGATGCTCGATGATTATCTGCGTCTTGCAGATGCCCAGACGGAAACGAACGCGCCGGGAAAGAAATCGCCGGAAAGAAAAGCGACGGCGGATTCGGTTCTTTTTCTCAACTTGGCTGGTGGACCGGCACATCTCGACACGCTCGACATGAAGGAGAACCTGCCGGAAGAAACTCAGAGTCAATTCAAACCGATTCAGTCGAAACTGTCGGGGCTGGCGGTATGTGAACATCTTCCGAAAATCGCTGCCGCTGCCGATCAGTTCACGTTGATACGCGGCATCAGTCACACGACAGGCGACCATCCGCAGGGGCAGGCCTACATCGCGACCGGCAATCGACCGAACTCGGCGGTCAAATACCCTTCGTACGGTTCGGTCGTAATGAACGAATTGCCGAGTGACCCCGACTTGCCGCCGTATGTTGCGATTCCTCAAACGGAATGGTCCGCAGGGTACATGGGCGATGCGTTTGCTCCGTTCAAAACGAACGCAGTCCCGACACCGGGAAAACCATTTTCGGTGCGCGGTATCTCACTCGCCGAGGGAGTCACCATCGACAAGGTCAATCGCCGAGAAAAGTTGCTGAAAGATCTCGACACACGGTTCCGACAGGTCGATACCAACAGCCAAATGCTCGACGCCCTCGATACATTTGGACAACAAGCCTACAGCATGATCACCTCCGAGCGAACACAACAGGCGTTCGATGTCAGTCTGGAACCGGAGAGTTTGCAGAAGCTGTTCGGCAGTGATGAAGTCAGCCAGAGCCTGCTTCTCGCGACCAGACTCATCGAGTCGGGAGTGAAGTTCGTGACTGTCACGAACACCGGCTGGGATACTCATCTCGACAACTTTGATGGTCACAAACGTTTGCTTCCGCCGTTTGATCTTGGCTTCACAGCGGTTCTCACGGCGCTGCGAGAGAAGGGCTTACTGGACCGAACACTCGTGATTGCGATGGGAGAATTTGGACGCACTCCAAAGATCAATAAGAACGTCGGCCGAGACCATTACCCCCGCGCGAACTGGTGCATCATGGCAGGTGGTGGTGTTCGACCAGGACAGTTGATCGGAGCCACCGACGCCAAAGGAGAAGGCCCGACCCCAGAAACCGACATTCACCCTGACGACCTCGGAGCGACAATCTTCCACGCCCTCGGAATCGATCATCACAAAGAGTATTTCACTCGCACCGGCCGCCCTGTCAGTCTGATTCCGAATGGTCGCGTGATTTCAGATCTTTTCGGCTAAAGGAAATTTCGTAGCCAAGTCTCTATGAGAGACAAGCTGCACGCGGTCGAAGGCGAATTCTCTTACGAACTGCACGGGATTTCATTTTTCCAACATCGTCACATGACTGTGCGTAGTAGTGATCATTGATGGACAAAAGAGTCGTCTCGGCTTTT
>DAOUPA010000689.1 GCA_030626405.1 Planctomicrobium sp. | reverse complement strand
TGATGAACTACGAGTCACCGAAGTCGAGTCCGAATTCAGAGTCGGGATCAGGATCGGTTGCCGCTGAAGAAGATCTCGATACTCCGATCAACGAAAACGAGCCGTACAGCAAGTCGCGCCTCGAACACAACAAAAAGTTGGTCGACGAGTTTGCTCCTACTGATGGGAAACCTTTGCACCTTGCAATGATGCCCAGAGGCGTCACGTTTGTGATTCACCTACGCCCTGCTTTGCTCTGGTCTGATGACTACAACTACCAGGTTTTGAAAGCGAGTTTGACGGATGACGTGACCAACTGGATTGCGGCCAAGCTCAAGGAACACTGTCGCCGAGAGCCAGCTGAAATTGAAGAAGCTTACATCGGTTTCATTTTAGGCGCCGGTGGCACCAAGCCAGAAATTTGCACGGTCGTCCATCTCAAAGTGCCTGCAAAAATGTCGGCACTCCTCGATGAATTCAAGGGAGAATCCGTTTACGACATCATGGAGCGACCGGACATTCGCTTAAAGCGGGACGACAAGTACGCTTACCTCATTCAGGATACGAGTACAATTGCGATTGCTCCTCGCTTGTATGCCACCGAACTTGAAGAGTCACAAACACAACCTTTTATCCTTTCTGTGCCGATGGAAAATTTACTTCGCGAGACCGATCAGGACCGCCTGATCACAATGTTCGGTCTGGTTCGGGATCTTCGTCTGCATTACGAGGCCATCATGCCTGAGTCCTCACAACCGGCAGTTGCACAAATACTGAATTGGATTGGAGAAGACGTTGAAGTCGTCAGTTGGTCCGCACACCCTGAACCGTACTTTCATTCCGAATTGAAAATGCATCCCATTTCTGGCAGCAATCCCCCACAGGTCAATAAACGAATTCAGGCACAACTTGAAGAGTTGCCAGAATCATTGTGGAAAAACGTTTGTTTGAAGATGAGTCCGCGCGAACTTCGTTTCCGAAATTTCATTGGACGTTTGCCAGCAATGCTGGAGGCGTATCAACAGTCGACCGTGACCACGACAACTGCGAACTATGTTTCAATGACAACAGTCCTCCCTGCCAAGGCGGCTCCTAACTTGGCGCTCGCAACGCTGTTTACAGCAAATGAAGCGGCTCGAACCGACTTCTCGACCCCAGTCATCGTCGCAACTACGGATAAACCGAAGCTCCCGGAAACCGTCGTCGGACGGTTGCGAATCCCTGTCGATGCCGAGTTCTCCGCGACTCCTTTAGAGCAGGCGTTTCAGTACCTGAGCGACGAAATTCAGGTCACCCTGAAAGTGGATGGCGATGCATTGAAGGATGCTGGGTATACGAAAAACATGTCGCAAACGTTCAATCTCGGAATGGTTTCTGCCGAAAAAGCCTTCGCCCAAATCATCAATCGATATCAGGAGAAGGGCAAAATCATGGTCATGTCGATTGATGAAAAAACGAAGACGATTCACGTTCTCACAGAAAAGTTCGCCAAACAAAAGAACATGCCGATCTACAAGTTGAAGACTGAGTAAGCGAAGAGCGTGAGTTGACCATTAACACCATTCTTTGATCGAAGCGATATGGGATTCAGCGTATTACTGATCGCCATCGAAGGGAAATCCCCAGAGGCGGTTCACAATGAGTATGATGTTGAGCCTACGGAAGAGTACGAAGAAATTGCTGAATCACCCGTGACTGGAATGACGCTACAGAATGGTCAATACTTGCTTTACGATAGCGACGGAATCATTCCAGAAAATGACCTACTCGCCAGGCTTTCAAAAAACGTTTCATTGACCCTGTGCCAAGTCAACGAAACGGTCATGTACAGTACCGTTCATGCCTGGAAAAATGGCATTGAAGTCTGGTCCGTCTTCCATGATGCGAATCAAGGCATCGATCATCTGGAAACAACAGGGAATGTCCCGGACTTGCTGGATCGGATTCGAGAAAAACAAACTTCACTTCAAAACGAGTGCGAAGATGTCTGTGTTGATTTCATCTTTGACATTCCCGTCGAACTCTTCGTCGCCTGTGGTGGAATTCGTTACGACGAAGACCCTGAAAATGCAGGTCCTGAACCTTGGCAAATTCTGAACAGAGTTACGAAGACCACAAAAAAGAGAAAGTGGTGGTGGCCGTTCGGTTGAGGAAGATGTCAGAAGGTTTCGCGTGTAGGTAACGAAAAAAGCCCCGCATGGTATTTACCATGCGGGGCTTGTCGTTGATCAATCGAACGATTACTGAACGTTCGGAACGGCCTTGGGATCGTCGCCGCTGGTGCGTTGCTCTTTTTGTTGTGGAAGAGTCGCACGCCCTTGTTTAATGGCATCTCCGAGATATCCCAGGATGATGCGAATCGAGCGGATACTGTCGTCGTTTCCAGGAATCGGAAGGTCGACTGTGTCTGGATCGGAGTCTGTGTCAATCAGTGCGACAGTTTTGACACCCAGGACTTTGCATTCGTTGATGCAGTTGCGTTCTTTGTTTGGGTCGACAACGACAATCACTTCTGGCAGGCGATTCATATCACGAATCCCTCCCAGGTTGCGTTGAATCTTGCTCATCTCACGACGCAAACGTGATTGCTGTTTCTTCGAGTAAGTTCCAAGTTCGCCGCTCTTTTCCAGAGCTTCCAGCTCTTCGAGTCGTTTCAGTCGACTGCGGACAGTTCGGAAGTTTGTGAGCGTTCCACCCAACCATCGCTCAGTACAGTACGGCATCCCGCACTCTTCTGCGGTACTACGAACGATGTCGACAGCCTGGCGCTTTGTACCAACAAAGAGAATTAAACTTCCCTGAGCAGAAACCTTGTACAGGTACTTTTTGGCACGTACGAGACCGCGAATGGTCTCTTTC
>DAOUPA010000057.1 GCA_030626405.1 Planctomicrobium sp. | reverse complement strand
CGGCTCGGTGCCGACATCGCGTTGAGCATGCAGAGTTCGTCGGTCTGTTTGGCGAGATGCGGGAAAGCCTCCGAGACCCACATGCCGCTTTCGCCATGCTGTGCGAACTTCGTCAGCGGGGCGAGCAACTTGCCGTTCTTCACCCCTTTCTTCCCGCCACCGGCTTTCAGTGCCGGCTTGTAATCAAACGATTCAAATTGAGACGGACCACCTGCCATGAACAGGAAGATCACCCGTTTCGCTTTGGGGGTGAAGTGAGTCTCACGCGGAGAAAGCAGACCGGCAGTGGCTCCACCAGGAGTAAAGCCAGTCAGAGTGAGACCACCCAAACCACACGATGCGGCTTTGAGCAATCCACGACGGGAAATCGTTTGTTGTGATGAATTTAGAGCCATTGGAAAAGTCTCCATGTTAGATACTGATCATTAACCTTCGGCGTCGACGAGATATCGGAACTCAGCCGTAGTGAAGAGTGTCAAAAACCACGCTGACCATGCGTTGACGTCTTTGGAGTCACCTTCCTTCACCTCGGCTTGTTTGATCTCATTGATCATTTGCAAAGCAGCGGTACGTTCGATGTCGGTTGGTTCGCGCCCCAAACTCCACTGCATCGCCAGTGCCACGCGTCCGGCATCGTCGCCGGGTTCCTTAGATTCGAGTAGTCGTTGTGCAGCATGTTTTGATTGTTCGGCAACGAACTTTGAATTCCGTAAGTAGAGCGCCTGTGCCGGGACGTTTGTGATCGCACGTGCCCCACTTACTAAACTGGGTGACGGGAAATCGAATAGCTCGAACAACTCTGGAACGTAGTCGCGAACAACCGGCAAGTAAACACTGCGATGATTGCTCGGGGGTTGAATTTTGTCAGTGGAAATACTGCGAACTAACTTGTCACCGAGCGGAGTCACTGTCGAGCCAACTGGTCGTTGCAGTTCGAGTTTTCCGCTGACCATCAGTATCGCGTCACGAATCGCTTCGGCGTCGAGTCGTCGCGGACTCGCTCGCCACAGCAACCGATTATTCGGGTCGACTGTTAAGCTTTTCTCGTTCACCTCACAACTGAGTTGGTAAGTCCGACTGAGAACCATTGCCCGGACCATTTTTTTTACCGACCAACCTTCGTCGACAAACCTCAGCGCCAGCGAGTCGAGTAAATCCGGATGTGATGGCAATTTACCGATCAGTCCAAAGTTGTCGACCGTTGGCACAATGCCTCGACCGAACAGGTGATGCCAGATTCGGTTGACCATCACGCGTGCGGTCAGCGGATTGCCAGAGTCGGTGATCCATTGCGCCAATTCCAGTCGACCACTGTGGGTTGGGTCGACGAGTGGTGTATTCGGGACGTTCACCGCAGACAGAAAACCGCGCGGTGCAACTTCGCCGCGAGTTCGGAAATCGCCACGAATCGCGATCTTGGTATCGGCAGGTTTCGCGCGGTCTCGGACACTCATTGCGTACTGAGGACGTGTCGGTCGATTCTTCTTGAGTTGTTTCAGACTCGCGTCCAGCTTCGCTACTTCAACTTTCAATGCTTTGGCGTGTGCGGTCGCGGTCGTCAGCTTCGCAACTGCGTCGTCAAGTTCTTTTTGTGCAGAATCCTGTTCAGATGTGTCCGCCACAGCCGAATCAGTTTCTTCTGTTGCTGCCTCGTTTTCGATCTTCGTGGCTGCCTTTCGAGCCGTCACCGCAGCGAGTAATTCTTCCGCATTGACTCTCTCTTTGACCGCGAGATCCACCGTTTCGGTGGCCTTTTTTAGCTCTGTTTGCTTTTCGGCCAACGGCTTTTCGGCCAACGTGATTTTCTTCTCGTGTTGTTCTGCTGCATCGTGAAGAGTCTGTGATCCTTTCCCGATCGGCAGTAGGTCTGTTGGTGTGTTGCTGTACTTCTGCTTGATCGTTCCGCACAACGGTTCGGTGCTGAGGAAGATCCCGGCCATTGCGTAATAATCCTTTGTCGGAATCGGATCGAACTTATGGTCATGACAGCGAGCGCAGGAGACTGTCAAGGCAAGTGTCGACTTAGTAACAACATCGATCTGGTCGTCAGCGATGTTCATTTGAAAATCTGTGCCTGACGAGTTGTGACGTTTCGGTCCGAACGCCAACATGCTCGGGGCGATTCGTCGCGTTTCAACGACCTCTGGTGTTTCACCTTTGACACTCGGCAATAAGTCGCCAGCAATCTGTTCACGCAGGAAGATATCGTACGGTTTGTCGGCGTTCAGTGAATCGACCACGTAGTTTCGGTAAGGCCATGCGTGTGGATAGGTGAAGTTGAATTCCATGCCACTCGACTCCGCGTATCGGACGACGTCGAGCCAGTGCCGTCCCCAGCGTTCCCCGAATTGAGGGCTGCCCAGCAATCGGTCTACAAGCTTTTCCAGCGCATCTGGGGAGTCATCGACAAGAAACGCATTCATATCCTCCGGGCTCGGTGGCAGGCCGATGAGATCGAAATAAACGCGACGTACCAATGTTCGGCGGTTTGCATCGCGAGCAGGCTTCAAACCTTCAGCTTCGAGGCGTGCGAGTATGAAGTTGTCGATTAACGGATCGCGCGACCAACTCGCGTCTTTCACCGCAGGTGGCTTCACGACCTGTGGCGGTAAGAACGACCAGTGCTGCATTGCTTCATCGAGACGTTGCTCTTTCGCCGTTGGGCCTTTGTCTTCACGTGTATCTGGTGCTCCCAGGCGAATCCATTCTTCAAACGCTGCGATCACATCGTCAGAGAGTTTTTCCTCGGGTGGCATCCCTGATACGTCACCTTCGTGCCGCAACATTTGAAGCAATCGGCTTTGGTCAGCGTGGTGAGCCTCAAGCATCGCGCCTGTATCTCCACCGCGCAACATCCCTGATGGCGAGTCCAACTCCAACCCCCCTTCGATACTCTCCCCATCTTTCGAGTGACACTCGTAACAATGTTTGACCAGGACTGGCAGGATCTTAGATTCGAATAGCTCTGTTCCTTTGTCGCTGGCTTTCTTCGGAGGTTCCTCAGCAAACAGGAACCCACCAGACAAAAAGATTGAGAGCAGAGTGGGCAAACAGTGGCGTGGGCGCATCTTCATACTGACCTCGCGGCATGTCTTTGGGGTGGGAAATTGATTTGCTACCGACATGGAAGTAGCGAAATCAGGTGAGGTTGCCGCCGAGCAAACGCGCGAATCCGCTCGCATTTATGTGCTCATTGACACAGGTGACAAGTTGTCGGTGGGAACGCTGTACAGCCATAAATCGCTTAATTGAGGCGAAAACACCATCTTCGCACGATAAACCGCTGTCCGCGTGGGGATTAGATTTGCAACTGTTATGCCAAACCGATCAGGTTGAACTGAATTGAGCGAGCAGTTCCATACTTGTGATCTGACTGATCGCCAAGATTTCCCTGACCGGGAACTCCGCCATTTCATTGTCGGGTCGAGCGTGCAATGCGACTCATCAGCACTTCAGCGATTTTTTGCCAAGGTTGAGGTAACGGTCCTTCAACGATTCAAATCGAGGAGACGGCTTGGCAGACCTCTGTCAAAGTGCGTATTCGCTTTTTCTGCTCGGATGGTGAGACGCTCCCAAACGACTTCTGATTTCAGTTGACCATCTTTGGCAATTCCAACGGTGTGAACTCTCAGGCGAACACCATCTAAAAGTGTTTCCGCTTCTGTGGCTAGTTGTGAAGAAATCAGGCGGTAGCTCGGCGATTCTCCTTCCGCTAAGAAATAATGAATCCGGTCGCCACTGCGGATGAGTCTCAAACGCCCGGACGTACATTCTTCGGAATTGATCCCGTGAAAGGTTGTGGGATTTCCTTCTGGTAACATCCGAGTGATTTCCCCCAGCATGATCTCGCGATGGTCACCGGGGGCGCTTGATTTTCCACGTACACAAGTGCAATGCGTGCGTTCTTTATCGAAGTGAACACCTTGGAGGGCAATCCCGCTGTGCCCTTTGTCGAGTTCAGGTTCCATCTTGAGTTGATGATACTTGACGACAAGATCGTAGTCCCCTTGCAACACCAACTTGGGTGACACTCGAGCTTCGGAGTATCCAGCCCCTCCTTCTACTTTCATGTGCAGTCCATCAGGCCGACTCAACATGCTTCCTTTTCCTGTGGTGGAAAATGAGAATTTCCTTACCGGGTAGCCGTTTTTGCGAAAGTCGTGATCAAATCGTAGAGGAAGCATGTCTGCCTTTTCAGTGATCGCCAACGATTCCTTGTCAACGAATCGTTGGTGCTTTAGATCAGGCAAAACCTTCGGCCACTCTCCTTTCCAAACAACTTTGCGAACTTTGACGTTCGTTTGATCACCGTAATGAAAGAGACCGAAATAACGTTGATTGGTCACAGCGATTTGCCCGCGATAAATTTTCTCACCGTTGAGCGTCAATTCAACAGCATCACCGATAATTTGGAGACGCAAGCGATTCCAGGCACGTTGTTTCAGGGGTAGCGATTCGAGAAGGAACTCGGCGTCTGAATCCTTCTGCAAATTCAATGGGGTGAGAGTCCGTTCGTGATCGTGATCTGTCAGCCAATGAGTCCGAACGCCCTCCTTCGTTAAGACAAACACATGTCGGTCAAGTGCCGGATGAACTTCGGTTCTGCCTTCATTGTAATAAAACTCGTATTCAATCGTTCCGTCTTCGAACATGGGGCGCTGGCAGTAAAGGAGCCGTTCAATTACTTGTCCGGGATGTCCAGTGTCTCGATTCGCAACAATCATTCCGCCATCTTGTGATCCTCCTAGTTGCCGCCAATGTCCATTCGCGCCCGCAACGGAAGTTTCTTCATAGCTGACCCAGCCATCCAAATTCGGTAACACAGAGAGACGAACTTTGTCGGGGATGTCTGGATTGCCGGTCACCCGCATGTCGCGAATTCCACCAGCGGTGAAGGAGTAACAGCGCGCTGCCAGCCAGGGAAGATGCTCTTCCGGCAATTCTTCCTCATGGATCAATTGACCGTTGAACCACGTGGTGACGTGTCGGTCCTTGATTTTCATTCGGCAGCGAATCCAATGGCTGGTCGGTGACATTTTTCGATCCAGTTTCCGTTTCGGAAACCAATCTCGAAAATTGCCGATTTCGTATTCTTCGAGTGCGTAATAAGGAGCGATCCACTGCCCAGCGTAGCAGAGGTGCGTTTCGCGAAAATTGAAGCTACCGATTTCACACTCCACTTCGAAGTCTCCTCGAAGGGGCGAGTGAAAGAACAGATAAGCATTGTCGAGATTCGAAACAGCATGTGCTTCAGATTTCTGGTACTTCCACTCTGCTGCTGGCATCCCTTTTCCTCGCGACCAGGCCGTGATTTTCGTCGCTGGGGACCAGTTTGCTGGCTTGATGACAGCCTCTTTCGTGATTTCGCCAACCGGCTGCTGTTTCAGCTTTTGATCGAAGCGCAGGCGGGTCACCCAGGTTTCCAGGTGTCGCTCCCACACCAAGGGATGCCGAACAATCTGTTTGCGGACTTTGAAGTCCAGGATCCGAATCGCCAGGTCGCCTATCGCTTCCTTAAAATGTGGATGATCAATCAATTTTGCAATGAGAAATGTTTCTGGCCAGCGACCGGAGAAAGAGATGAAAGTTTGTTCTTCGACTCTTTGAATCAGTTCCTCGGCGGTATTGGATCCTTGTTCGAATTCTTCCAGTTCCTGATGAAGTACAGCCAGCATTGCCAACCGACAGCGCTGTTGGTACTCACCTTCAACCATGCTCTCAATGGCGTGATCTCGCAGCTCCTCCAGACGTCCCAACTGCCGAGCAGTTTCAACAAGATCACCAGCCGGGCAGATCAGTTCACCGCCAGTTTCCACACGTGAACCGGTTTGCAGAACGGTTTCTTTTTTGACTTCGATTCCTGGCGGATGCGATCTTGCAAAGTCCAGTGCGAGGCGAAAGGTTCGGTGATCTTCATTCGGTAGGACCCACGCTTTCAAATACACATATCGTGCTTCAGGTTCCATCTCCATTGCAATCTGGTGGACATGAAAAGCCGAATCATCAACGTGGATGTCGTGAAACAGATCACTCAGATGAGAACGGTTTCGATTTTGAACATCACGTCTCATTGGTTCAAGAAGATTTCCAGCGACGATCTTTTCCCGATGCTTTGACCAATCTCCGCGAAGTTGAACGTTCTTGACCCTCACAGCGGAGCGATTTCGATCATGGAAGAAACTAAAAGCCGTTGAACAATCGGGTTCCATCTTGCGTGTGTAAATGAGTTCGCTATTCAAGTGAACCTGAAGTGTCGAATCCTGTAGATGGAGCTCTACATGGTTCCATTGGGAATCCTTCAACTGCAATGGGCGCGGTCCACGGCTATTGAGTGGCTCCAGTGTTGAATTATCGGGACGCAAACCTGTCCAGTCATCTTCTGCTTTAGTGATCCAGTGGATCATGACTCCTTTGGGGGCCAGTAGAAACGCGAGACGCCCCATCGCTGGATGGACTTCATATTTTCCAGGTTCGTAAAAGAATTCGTAGCTGAGCCTCTCTTCATTCAAAAGTGGTCGGAAGTACGTGAGTTGAGATTGATTCGCTCGTGATGTGGGTTCAATCTTCAGGTCATCTTGAATAATTCCCACCCGAACTCTCCATCCCTTTACTTGGTCAGTTCCAGAGAAGAGTTGCTTCAAAAGACTCGGTTTGTCTTTCGGTATCGGTTCAACATCTCCGTACCAACCAGTGAGCGAATCTGGAGATGACAAGAGTACTTTATCAGAGATGACTGGATCTCCGCCGAGTTGAATATTACGAAACGCAGCGGCTTGATTCCCAGAACATCGTAGAGCAAGCCAGGGACTCGGCTGGTGGTCAAGATTCTCTGTGTAGGCAGGATGCCGGTTGATCGAATAGTTGGTTTGTTTTCCGTCTGAAACAATTTTAAATTGCTGAAACAGAGGCCAATCTGCTGTTCGTATGAATTCAAAATGTTGATTCACTTTCTCTCCAGGTATGTCACGCCAAGAACTAAAGTGATGACCGGGGTGACCAATCGAATAAGAACGCCCGTTGTAGGCCAGGTTCCCATCCGCTCCTCCTTCCCGCGCTGCCTGGGCTTCACAGTGAAAAGAGAAGTCTCCAGTGATTGGGTAACGCAAACAAAGAAAATCTTCATATTGTCCGGTCAATTGCAAGAGATGAGATTCGTGGCTGAGCCAGATTGGAGAGATGAGTCTCTCACCAGCCGCTAAGCTTTCTCGGTTTGTGACGATCCAGTGTTTGAGATTTGGATGATTGAGAATACTTTTCGAACCTGAACCATTTCCGATTTGGGATTCAGCCGTAGCACGTCGAAGATAGGGACCGAATGGTCGCCACTGATCTAATGCAAGACTCCGTTCCATTGATTTAAGAATTTCTCTCGCCATTGGATTGGTCGAGTCTTGATTCAGGATGGCTGCGACAATGACCAAGTCATCGAGAATGTTTTGTTGATCGCTAGAGCGGCGAATTTCTTTGTTGTTCTCATCAGGCAGCTTAGCGAATTCACTCCCTGCAACGGCTTGCCATGCTTTGAGCAGCTCCTCAGTTTTCGTTGTCTCTTCTTGATTCGCAATCGAAACAAGAGTGGAAATGCTATGTTTTCGTGCGGTTTGTCTGTTCTTGTTTTTATCGAGATATGATGAGAGTTCGCGAAGACGTCCGGTCTCAACTGCCGATTGAACAAGTTCCCATTCCGTGCTGAAAAACGCTGAGAAAGGACCAACCGAAGCCACAGAAAAAGAGCGTTCTTTCGGTCGTTCGCGAATTGCTCTGGCAAAGACAGAAGGTGGAGAAGCCACTGGGACAAAAGATGTGAATGTTCGAACTCGTCCGCTTGCTTTGTCTGAGAATGTCCAATTCAACAGTAATTCGAATCGTTCATCTGGGTTCATGATGTTGAGCTGACGATTCAACGCAGCGGCGACGAAACAGCGACTTTCATCGAAAATTTCATGCTGCGAGAGCGGGAGATTCAGTATTCGATTCAGGATGCCGAAACCTTCGTCTAGCCGTTTCGTGCGAAGATAATCAAGCAGGACGCGATAGCTTCTTTTCTGATATTCGTTGCGCCACGTCATGCCTCGTTGTATCAGGGTTTTGTCATAGAGGTCCTGCAAGGAGGTCAGATGTTCTTTCTGCTCATTTAAGTCTCCGTTTTCAAAAAAGGCGTCCGCTGTTTCCCGATTGAGCAGTTCAATGAGGTCGAGGTTTGAGGCGTTCTGATTGCTCTTCTGTACGATATCAAGAGAGAGTTCTGCGATTGGTATCGCAGACGACGATTGCTCTAAATTCCTCAGTGCTGTGATGATCGTTGGTAAGTGACCCCGCACCAGTGCTGTTTTGGGCGAAGTCGAGAGACTCTTGGAGATGTCAGCAAGAGTGGGTGGATCGTTGTCTACTACATCGGAATCATCTTGCCCAAAACACGGATTCGCGATGAGGGCAATTACACAGACGAGACAGAAGCAAATCAGCAGTTTGATTCGATTCATAGACCGTTCTCGGATAGTAATGTCATGTTCTTCCTCCCAGAAATAAATTGTCTGCAGTGTAACAATCTCACTTGCAGGCGCTATCATACTTTTCGCGATCTCAGGATTGGTCGTCTGTCAGGCTGACGGAGAGAGAGTTTTTGTGGTTTCAGTTTGAGCATTTTTCCATATCGTAGATTAGCGCTGATAGATCGGCAGGAGTTGGTAGGCCGGTGTCAGTGCGAGAATCGCCAGAGATGTTGTGTACGTGGAACCGAATTTGCGTTCGTTGCCGGTGCCGAGCGGCCAGGAGCCGTCGTCGGATTGCTCTTCGATCAGGTTGCGAGCGATTTGAGGGAAGATTTGACTCCAGGTTTCGCCACCGACTTGCGCCATCGCCTGACTGCTGTAGTAACTGGCGAGATAAAAGTAACCGTCTTGCAATGGACGCGGGTACTTTCTGGATCGGAACCACTTGATGCCAGCGGCGACTCCCTTGTTATTGTGTCGACCACCGAGAATCAGCGTGAGCATTGCTGAAGAAGTATTCGCGAGGCTAATTTGTGGGGGGGCGTCAGTCTCCGCTGAAACGGCTGGGCGATAACGAAACACGCCTTTTTCATGCAGTGATGTGTCTTCTTCGTAGCAGCGTTCGACAAAATCCAGTCCTTCGTCGAAATACTGCTTTGGGATATTGAATTCTGCATTGCGAGCGGATCGCAGAAACATCAACGCCCAACCAGTGACGGACATATCCGACGAGGCGTTCGGACCTTCCGGAAATCCGTACCGCCAGCCGCCGATGTCTCCAGATTTCGCTTTCTTTCGTGTTTGAACTTCACGATGATAAATCAGCGCTTTGATGAGTGCGTCCTTGATTTTCTGTGACTGCTTCCCAGACGTCATGCCGTAGACTTCGCCCAGCATCAAGCCGGAGATCGAATGATTGTAGGTCACGGTCTGCGACGGACTGAGGTGTTGCGCTGGCGGAGTGACTGGCAGCAAAGAAAAATACCCTCGACGTCGCTGAGTTGATAAGACGAAATCAATGGCGAGCGAAATAGTCTGTCCGTAACGCCCCTCGCCCGGCATGTGTCCTCGCGACAGAAATGCCATGATAGCCATCGATGTGACTGCTGGTTGTGCAGCCTCGTTGCTAGGAAAACGACCATCTTCCCCTTGTTGAGTCGCCAACCAGGCAAGTCCTTCATCGACAGACGTATCGACGCGAGACCATTCGCCTGACGGAAGTGCGGAACTCAAGTTCGAAGACTTCGCAATGAGCGGTAGATCTTGTGCGTGAGCCGGTGTGTTCGCCACCGCAAGAGTGAAAACGACAACCACTTGTATCCAGCAAAAGTGGCAAGAATGTGAAACATCGTCATGGAATTTCAATCTCGACATATTTTATCCACGATAATAATAGTACGTAATGTAAGGGAAATGTCTGGTGAACCATTCCTACTCGGCGCCGACAGTGTTCATTAACTGACGAATCCGGTCTTGGTACTGCTCGATTGCCTTTCGGTAATCCTCCGGAGGCGTGCGACCGCGGACCTGCCATAATCCGTCGTCGAGTGTTGAGAGGAGCTTGTTCCACTGCTCGTCCGGAATCGGTCGACCACTGGCGAGTGCTCGAATGAGTTCCTTTGCTTTATCCGACTCCGTGATTCGTTCCCACTTTTCTGTGTCTGGACTCCCCTGCCCCATTTGGTCAAGCATGCGCTGCATGTTCTTCGCCATTTGTTCCAGTTTCTGGCGCTGTTCTGAAGAAGTTTTTGGGTCGTCAATTTTCTTTTCGATTGATGCCAACGACTTCTCTAGCATTTCCTGCATTTCTTGCTCATCATTCCGCTGCTGGCGTTCTTCGTCAGTCATTTCATTTTCGGGTTTCTGAGGATTCTCTCCAGGCTTATTGACATCCTGCATTCGTTTTGCCAGTTGAGCACGCATTCTTGCAGCCTCCTCGGCATCGCCTAGCATGTCACCTCCTGATTCCTGGAACGACATTATCTCAGCAATAACACGCAAGTTACGTCGGCGGTTTGGAATGCCGAGTTGTGCTTCGATGTTTGGTTCCCGTTCGAGTCTCGCCAGAAATTCATCAAGCGTAGGGTCTTGCAGATCGGCGATGTTCGGGTCGTCGATATCGTATTCATCAAGTGCCGTCACGACGGCCCGACGAATCAAATCAAAGAGTTTTTCAGCGCGTTCAAATCCGTCTATGGTTTTGGCCTGCTGCAGTTCAGCAACTTCTATGTGTTCTTCTGTTAGCGCGAATGTTGCGGCGGTCTGGTTGAATGTGATGCCTTCCATGACTCGGTGCAATTCCCGAATCATATCGACAATTTCACCGGGTAATTCGCTTTCCGCCTGTTGCTCAAACTGGCTTTCCAAATCAGATTCGATATTCAGCATCTCAACTCTCAGCAGTTCCGTAGCGATAGCAAGTTTTTGCTGGTCAACTTCGGCAAGTCCGTTGTAGCGTTTCTGCTGAATATGAACGGCAACCTGCGCCCATTCATCGGCTTGGTCGGAAATAATTCGACTTTCAAGAAGGCGAGTATCAACATACTCCGAGATTTCCTCAACGCTTTCATTCTCGAAATTGAGTTGCTCCAGAGCCGCGTCAAATTCCGTGAAGAGAAAGGTAAGATGCTCGGCATTCATAGCAAAATCGCGAGCAGCGTTCGGTTGTTCACCTGGTTGCTCAAACGCCTTTGCTTCGAGTGCAATTGACCTGGCAAGTCGAGAGAGTTGCTGAGCGTGTTCGATGACAAGAGCCGAGGTTCCTTCGTCGGTCTTCAGTACCAGTGGCATCGCTTGTTCAACACGTTCTGCCAAACCCGCTGCCTCTTTCGCCAAAGGAGTGACGGCTTGTAAGCGCATTTCGGCGACGATTGTCCAGAGGTCGTCTCGCTGGTCTTTGCCGACTTGCAACCAGCCGCTGACTTCCATGGAAATTTCATCCTGTCGATCGAAGAGTTCAGTCAGTTGGGCACGTAGGGATGAGCGACGACGCCGGACGATATCCAGGTAGCGCGCCAGCAAACGTGGATCGTCGCCGAGCATCCTACCGAACTCCGCCATCATTTCGCGTCTCAGAGTCAACACCTCTGCGTACCGGTCGAGGTAGTCTTGATCAACTTCGATGACCGCCATTTTCCGATCCAGTGGATTTCGGTTTTGGCGTCGTTCGCGCATGAGCTGCTGCATTTTCTCCACATAGACCTCGTACATTCTAACGGTTTTGTCTAGCGATTTTGCCAACTCTTCATCGCGGGCAACGCGATCATAGCGGTTGAGTAATGCAGCGAGCATTTCGCGTGATCGAACGATGTGATGCAGAGCGATGGTCGGATTGTCTGTCCCGATCGGTTCGCGAATCGCGATAAAAACTCGGTCGCGTGCTGGAGTGACATGAGTACGGTTGATGTGAACCATTTGCAGCCCGACAAATGCGATCTGCTCTCCTTTTGTCTCGTTGCGAAGCTCGGCGACGTACGTTTCGATTTCGCCGAGTCCAGTGTCGAGCAGACGGAATTGCTCACTTCGGTCAGCATCGGCAATCTCGCGATTAATGACCTCAGTGAGAGCGGTTTCTACTTCCGCCAGCATCTTGTCGATCTGAATCACGCGGTCGCGGATTTTTATCTTGACCACCTTACGATTCGTTGCAGCCGCAACAGAAGAAAGGCGATCTGTAATCTTCAACATTCGTCGATTTGTTTCAGTGTTTTGACCACTCTCTGATTGCTGTGGAATCATGGCAATCATTTTTTCGAGGCGCTCACCATTCTCTGACATGTCTATTTTGTTGTTCTTTGATTCTTCCGAATCCTGCGAGTCGGTTGCAATATCGCGACTCTGCTTCGAATTAGAGTCTTTTTGACTGTTCTTCCCTAGAGGTTTTTCTTTGTTGGACGAGTTTTCTTCCGATCCTGTGTTGTCATCTTTGGACACGACTGCCGTTTCGTCCTTGGATTTTAACGGGACACTCTCTGCTGGATTGTCACTGCTCGGCGAACTGTCGCCTGATTGATCATTGGACGGCACGTCGCCCTCTTTCATTGGCTTACCAGAATCGATCGCTGTCTCTTTATTTTCAATTGACTCTGAAGTCGGCGAATCACCTTCCGTGGTTTCGTTATTCGATTTTGACTCTATGACGGCATTTTGCGTTCTGGATTCACTGGTGCCTTGGGAACTGGGTGAGTCCTTATCTTCATCTTTCGCAGCATTTGTGTCAGTGAAATTGTTGTGATTTTCTCCATTCTTTTTACTGCTTTTTGCAGGTTCCGAATCATCACTTTCCCGTGACTTCTGTTTGTTGTTGCCTGATGATGTTGTAGAAGGATTACCTTCGTTTTTGTCGCTTACTTCTCCTGAACGGTCGCCACCATCTGATCGTTTCCTGACAAGATCACTGGCGTCGGCGAGCATGTTCTCCAAATCGTCCCGTGGTAACTCGGACTGAGGTCGCACTGCTTCGCTGCTATTTGGGGCAAGCAAATCCTCCTGATTCAAGTTGGCAATCTGCTCTTCGGGTTTTATTGGATTAAGCTTCACCATCCGGTTGTCGGTGACTCGAATTGCATAGCTGATGTTTTTGCCTTTCTCGATATTCAGTTTTGAAAGATCGAGTTGAGTCGTCGCCAGTATGTGCTTTTCCAATTGCTGATCGTCAAGCGGAATCGGTTGTCTGCTGATGATTTTCGGTTCCCCGCCTTCTTTCGTCGCCGATTCGTCGTACACAACAAGTTCTGCTGTTGCGATGCCATGGTCGTCGTGGGCTTCAAACTTGATCTCGATGACATCATCCACCGCAACGACCATTTCGTCTGTCGGCGTGATAATGCGTGCCACCGGAGCTTTGTCTGGAATCACTTGAATGCGGCAGACGTGGCGGTCTTCATTCGTCAAACCGTGCGAATTGAACAATATTGGTCTGAGCGAAATGTCTTTGAGCAGTTGCGTTTCGAATTGATACCAACCATCAGCGTCCGGGGTAAGAGTCAGGAGTTTCTCAGTTGGTTCTTCGTCGGGGTTGTCGGCATCGATTGTCAGCAAGAGTTCCAGGCGATCGAGCACGTCAATCGGTTTGATCCGCAGATCGAGCTGGCTCCCCTGAATCACTTTCACGCGACTGGGAATGAGCGTTTTTTCAAATGTCGGGCGATCAACGTACTCAGGAGCACTGACTATAAATTGAACTTCACCAAACCCTGGATAATCGATGACGGTCACCGTGTGCCACGGGGTTCTTCCATCACCGGACTGAGTTCGATAGCGAAACGATTGATTGACCGTCAGATGATGTACGAATGAGTTTTCCTGATCTTCGTCAGGCTTCAACTCGAACGTGTCGAAGATCTCGTTACCGGTTTTCATTTCCAACATTGCTGAACCTCGCGACAACCCTGTCAATCTGGTGACGAGATCAAGTGGTTCACCACGAGGAATTTCCATATTGCCGGTGAGACTTTCCAACTGAGTCGCTGTTATGTTCGCAGTTGGAGACCAGAACCGCTGCAGCAGTATCGATGTCTGCGACCAGTTGATTGAAAGAAAAACTGCCAGCCCGAGACCGCAAACTCCCAAGGCTAAGCCTGCCGGGCGAAGTACTGTCGGACGCACGACTTGAGCCGGTCGAACCAGTTGTCCCATTGCGACTGCTTCACTTGTCACCTGACGCAACATCGCTTTTTCAGCCTCGGTTTTCGGTTGATGATCCGATTCGGAAAACGATGCGACGGTTGTCCAGCGTTCTTCAAGTTCCGGGATTTCTTCATCAACATTGTTTGCAGCACGAGTCCAGCGGAACAGAGTGAGCAATCGAGGTATTAATGTCCCGACGAGTGCTGCAACCGCAAGAAGAATTGAACTCACGGTCAATACTGTTCGCACCCCAGTGCTGAACAATGTGAAACCCCAGTCGATGATCATCGCAAAGACCATTGCTGCGATCAACACGGCAGCCCCTATCGCGACCGCTCGCAGCAGAGTCAGAATTGCCTGACGCCGTAGAATCGACCGCAGCTTCTGTTCCATCGAGGATGGAAGAGCCGGTTTGTTGGTCAGGTTGGACATGGTTCAATCTCTTTATGATATGTCGCGCAACGGTCAGCTACGACAGTCCCTTCCACTTCCGGATCGCCCATTCAAGCTGCAAGCAACCGAAGACGATCCATAAAAATTTCCATTCCAGCCACAAAGGCCGAGTTTCGATACGTTCGGAAATGATTGGTTCTAAATTCATCAATTCAAGCATTTCCTCGACAGCGGTTGGTGGTAATACCTGACCGCCGGTGATGTCGGCGATTTGCTGAGCAAGCGCCCGGTCGGAGCGAGTGTCGACCATTTCGAGCGGTACGTCTGCCTGAATTGTGAAGCTGGCTGAGGCGGGTTCTTGATCATCCTTTTGTAGTGAGTCGATTGCAGTTCCGGTCGGGGCGATGTGGTAAATTCCCGGATCGAGCGAACGGACATCCGCGTGATATTGACCAGGGATTTCCGGATTCGGAATCAGCGGGACAGAGCGTTCTTTTTTTCCAGAAGTTAAGTGAACTTCAAGGTCATTTGCGACGACCGGATTGCCTTCCGAGTCCGTGAGCTTTACGGTGGTGTGGATTTTTTCCTGAGATGCATAGCGCGACTTGTCTGTGCGGATACGAACAAATTTGGTGCCTGCTGACAGGTCGGTCGCAATCGCCCAGCGGAGAAGTTGTCCCCAGAATCGATAATGCAGGCGGTCGCCGCGTAGTGCTCTGAGCCGGTAAATTTCCGGTCCAGACAGATAAACAATTCGTCCACGCCCGACCGGTTGCCAGCACAGAAACGCATTGTTCTTCGTGTCGGCGGCTTCATCGAGACTGCGACGCGGGATCGCGGAAATGAGTGTATGAGCCAACGGTCCAGGTTGTCGCCATTTCGACAAAGCAGTTGGCGGCGAAATACGGTTTACGAAGTCCCACGCGACTTGAGTCGCTTCCTCCGATTCAGCAATCATCAACGCTTGCTCGTTGCGGCCTTCTTCGGTGACTCGAAATTCATACAATTCGTTGGGGAACTGGTCCGTGTCAACTGGACGCACTGGAAGAATTTCCTCCAATGGATGGTCAACGTATGCGTGCGGCATTGATTCCTGACCGGCGATCAGCACTAGCGTTCCGCCGCGTTGTTGGAGATATTCGATCAACGATTCTTGTGCAACAATGGGCAGATGTTCTGTTGGCAAATCGCCCAGCATCACAACATCGTACTGGTCCCAGTCGTCAACAGTGACTGGAAATGTTTTCGTTGCTGTTCGGCGACCTGTTGCGATCATTCGCGGTTGATACAGAAGTTCATCGCAATCGACTTTTGGATCGCGACGAAAAAGCTGCGCGAGGTAACGGTATTCCCAGCGAGGCATCTCATCGGCGAGCAAGACTTTGATGTCACTGCGTGTGACGTTCACTTCGAAGTTGCCGTAATTGTTCTCTTCGGTGAGTTCATCGTCGAGTGCTGTGATTGCAACTTCGAACTGCTGATTGCCAATCGATGGCATGTGTTGTTCGAAACGAATTGTGCGGCTGGCGAAACCGGAATCGAGAACGACTTCGCGAAAATCGAGGACTTCTCCGTCCTGAATGAGTTGCACGATGCAGACTTCGCCTTCGCAATCGTACGCCTGCATATGAGCTTCGATGACGATGTCATCATTCCGCATCGCAACTGCCGGTGCGAACACCGATTGCAGTCTGACGTCACGAGTATGTTGTGTATTGCCGATTGGAATGACATAAACCGGCAAGTCCTTCAACGTCGCGGCGACTTCCTGTGGATGTGAGTCCTTTTGGTTATGAGCGAAATCGCCGATCAGAAAGACAGCTGCTACCGGTTGATCCTGCCGATCTCGATTGAGTTGTTCAAGAACGCTGGAGAGATCGGTGCCGAGTGCCGTTGGATGCCGCTCTACGTAGGATCGGGTTTCATCCTGTCCTATGGCATCGTGGTTTCCCAGTAATCCCTGCGTCAAATCCGAGTTTGAGAGCCATTTGACGGATTGATCAAACGAAGCCATTCGCACATCCGCTGTCTCCTGAATCGAGGCCAGAACCGACTGATGCAGGTCACCGACGAACTCTGCCACACGTCCCAGTCGCGGTGATTTTTGCACGGTTGCCAACAACGCTGGACTGTTGTTTTTCACTTGCTCGAATTCGTCTGCGGAGACTTTTCTCGCGAGTTCATGGAGAGATCGTTTCAGGCCGGTCATGCGATGCTCAAGATCAGGCAGGCTTTCGCGCCATCCCTTTTGCGAAGGTGTTCGCCCTTTCTTGAGAGTAATGCTCAGTCGTGAAAATGCCTGGAATTCAGAACCTTCCAACGACTTGGAGAGCCGTTCGGCGAGTGACAGGGTCTTGTCGCTAAGGGTCGGCAGTTCCGTGACAATCTGTAAATGCTGCTTTGCGCGTTGGAGCGCCAGGTCGGCAGCGGAGGTCGCTACGACGACCACAGTTTCCGGTTTGTGCTGTTTCAATGCCTCGGTTGCTAATTGCAAATGTTTCAGGGCCATTCCGATGACCGCAACAGCTTTATCAGCGGATCGAGTTGCGGAGTAACGCGCGCCATCGGATGTTGAAAGTGCCCACCGTAAGTCGTCGGATGTGCCTGCTGTGTCGACTGTCAACATGCTCCCGCTGATGTCGGTGACCACCACGACTGATTGCCGTGTTGTCGAAGTCTCAACACGTACATTTATCGGAGCCAGCAGCATCCAGATCACAGTTCCTAAGGCGATGGATCGCAAGACCCAGAACAGAATCGCATTCCGCGGCCCCAAAACTCCACGCTCTTGCCACAAAGCCCAGGCACACAGGGCCACCATCGAAACACCAACGGCGATTGCGACAGCCAGCCCAAAAGGGCCATCCATCGCGATGTGTTCCAAATTACTGGTTGTCGTGGTGTTCATGAAAATATTCTGAGCGACTTTGTAAAATATGATGAGACCATCTGGGCTAACTAATTCGCTCCCACCTCCTCGGTCAGTTGTCCTTGTTCTATATTCGCTCCATGCCTGCTCGTTTCGAACGCTGTGATTTTCGAATTACTTGCGGCAGGCACTCCAAACTGTTGTTCGGTCCAGTGTTCTGTTGATTCGGCGATGGGATCGGAGCCGAAACGCTCACGAGAAATGATGCCAGAGAGCAGAAGTTCGGCGGCGATAAGTCCGATGAGAATCATCAAAATTAATGGCCAGAGTGGATCGGCATGATTTGTACTGATGAATGCTGACCCTGTTGTTGTGCTGGTTAACCCCGAGAGACCTGCGAGAAGTTTGTGATCTGCTGTTGTCAGCGGCGTCAGGTTGGATTCCTGTGGATCACGATTTACGTGAAACGGAATTCGATCACCGGCCAGACCCAGTTCAAGGATATAATCGCCGGGGAGAATCGTCCGGCTGGATTGAAATACAACGCCATCACCAGCAGTATCGGCAGTCAGATCGACGTCGTCTCCGTGAGGAGTCCGCAATGTCGCTTCACGGTTCTCGACATTTGCAACATAGACGGAAATCGGATCGCCCGGCGACAGGTTATGCCGCGTTGCCTGTGGTTGTGTCAAATACGCCAGCCAGTCCTGCACCATGACAACGAAAGCTTGCGACTTTGAGAGTTCACTCCACTGCAACCGCAGAGGAATCGATTGCACGATCACTCGCCCCCGTCCGACATATTTCTCGATTGCAAGCGGTTCGCCGTTGCTCAAACCGAGCAGGACTGAAACATCTTCACCTTGCGGTGGAGACACGAAGCGGAAGCGTCTCGACACAGCGATGTCGCTCGTGTCGAGACGTTCACTATCCGCCAGTTCGAGCGTCGCTGGATGCTTGGCGATTGACGGATCAATTGTTGTTTTTTGTGTTTGAGTCCCCGCTTGAGACGTCTCTTCATCAACGATACAGTCAATTCCGAGTGGTGAGAGACCGTCGCCGTCGGCGAAGAAATGTTCGTTGAACGCCTCGACATCGCTGCGCGGTCCCAAAGCAATCCACAGACCGCCACCGTTTGAAACGAAGTCGTGCAACTTGCCAATCACCTCATCGTTAAGGTCAGTTAGATTCGGAATCACTATGGCTCGGAAGCCTTGCAGGTTCATTCGCTCCAGGCGTTCTGAATCGGCAAGTTGCGGAGCAAACACGCCACGTTCATCGAGCGGTTCGCCATCAATCCAGCCGAGAGCCGCTTGCACAAAAAAGGCGTCTTGCTGGATTTCGGCTAAGTCCGCAGCATCTTCAACGAGCAGCACAGGGACTTCATCAACGACTTGCACGACGACTGTCGCACGATTGTCAGGTGTGAGTTCATCGTCCACATCAATACCACATGACAACGCGAAGACACCGGTTTTAGAAAAGGAATGGTTCCAGGCAACGTCGCGAACTTCACCACCCTTGAGACCGGAAACGCGGCTGGTGTGCTCTGCTTCGTTGCCGATTGACCACGTTACAGATGCTGGCAACGATGATTTGCGACCGTGGTTCTGAACTTGAGCCACGAGTGTAAACGACTGGTCCACGCCCACGACGGTTCGGCTCGTTTGAACGGTGTTCACGGCGACATTGATGACATTGTTAGAGTGATCATCCAGTTCGATGACATCCAGTTCCGTCGGCACAGCGGAGGACTTCAACATCTCCCGAAGTTGCTTCCAGCCTGCTTCGTCCGCGATGCTCCAGTCTGAGCCTTGACCATCGGTGAGCAAAACGATGTGTCGTCGCTGCTGCGTAGGCTCGATTTCAGTTTGTATCGCTGTTAGCAAGGCCGAGAGCAGATCACTACGACCATGCGTCGGATGGAGTTCACGAAGTTGATCGGCAATGAGTTGCCTGGAACTGGAATCGACTCGCACACCGTCACCCATCGCCCAGACGGGATATGGCGAAGCGAGTAGAATTCGAACTGAATCGCCCGGTTGGATGTCATCCAGCATTGTCACGGCACGTTCGATGGCGGTTTCCAGCAGCGAGATCTCCTCGACTGTTCGCATCATCGACATTGAATTGTCCACGATGAAAATCGTTTCTCCACGATCACTGCTTCCGAACCAGTTTCCAGGTAACATCGGTCGGGCGAGGGCCATCACCAGTGCCGCAATCGCGAGAACTCGAAGTACAAGCAACAACCATTGTTTCAGTCTGCGAGCGTTGGTTCGGCGAGTCGCTGCTTCCATCAGAAACTGCATTGCTCCCCATTCGATCACGACATTTCGCCGTCGGTCGAACAGGTGCAACAGAATCGGAACTGCCGCCAACGGCAATGCAGTCAGGAATGCGATACTCAGAAAACTCACGCTTGCATTTTCCTTGTTGTTGGTTGGATCTCGTCGATAGTTCGGGAAATTAATCTACGATTCACTTAATTCGCTCGCGCGATACGACTTCGCAGGAACCAGCCGAGGGTTTCTGCGAGGTCATGGTTCGTGGTCGTGCGGATGTAGTCGCCACCGAGTCCAGTAACGAGTTCTTCAAGTTGGTCCAGGAAGGTTCGAAACCGCTTCAGGTATTCGTCTCTCACTGCCGCCGGGTCAAGGTTGAGTTTCTGACCGGCGATTTCGAGTGACTGAAATGATGACCAGCGACGGAAATTGAAATGAACTTCTTCCGGAGCGAGTACGTGCATCACGACGACGTCATGACCACGAGCACGCACGATACGCAGGGCTTTTCCCAACTCATCGAGATTGCCGAAACAGTCGGAAAACAGAACGAACAGGCCTCTTCGTCGCAAACGCGGGATACACGCTCGAATTTGAGTCCCTAAATCACCACCATCGCTCGCCTCTGCACTTTGCAATGCCGCCAGAATTGCCTGCAGATGTGCGGCGTGTTGTCTCGGCGGAACGAACAGTGGTTTGTTTTTATTGAGTATGACTGCCCCGACAGCATCTCGCTGGTGCAGCAAAAGTCTCGCCAGACATGCAGCAGCCTGACAGGCGTAGGCCAGTTTGCTCACCGTCGAGAGACCAAACTTCATCGACCCACTCGTGTCAATCGCAACAATGCCATGCAGGTTCGTTTCTTCTTCAAATTGCTTGATGAAGTAGCGGTCGTTGCGGGCGTAAACCTGCCAATCAATCTGCCGTATCTCATCACCCGGTGCGTATTGACGATGTTGTGCAAACTCGCAGCAACCGCCCTTCGTTGTCGAACGATGCTTTCCGGCGAGCAGTCCATCCACGACTCGCCGCGACAAAAACTCTAGGTGCCCAATCTGATCCATAATTCGCGGATCAACAAGCCCATCCGGGTATTCATTTGTCCGATCTGGTGCCATTGTCACGATGGCTTTCGGTTTTGATCGAAAAAGATTGAGCATTATTTAGGTCAAGTAAAATGGAACTGAAAAAAGGGTCGAGCAGAATGGATTCTTGTCCTACGACGTCGGCGCTATCGTTTCCTGTTTATTCAGGGATGGCGTTGCCTTGATGATTCGCGTGAGTACAGAGTCGGCATTGATTCCGGCAGCTTCAGCATTGAAGGTGAGGATGATGCGGTGTCGCAAAACCGGAAGGGCAACGGCAATCAAATCGGCCGTTGTTGCGTGGCATCGGCGATTGAGCAATGCGCGGGCTTTCGCAGCCATGAGTAGTGAAATCGTCGCGCGCGGTCCGGCTCCCCATTGCACCATTTGTTGTAATTCCGCTGGCATTGTCCCTTCCTCTAGTCTTGTTCCTCGTACAAGGTCAAGAGCCGCCGCGTAGACATGGTCGGAAACGACGACATTTCGGACGAGCGACTGCATGTTGTGCATGTGGTCGATGTCGAGAACCGTTTTTGTTTCAAAGCTGTAGTCGGTCGTTTGCCGACGGGCGATTTCCAATTCCTCGGCACGGTCAGGGTATTGCACATGAATCTTCAATAGGAAGCGATCAAGTTGAGCCTCCGGTAGCGGGTAAGTCCCTTCCGTTTCGACCGGATTCTGAGTCGCGAGAACAAAGAACGGGTCAGGTAGTTTGTATGTCTGACCACAAACCGTGAGCTGCTGTTCCTGCATCGCTTCCAGCAACGCACTTTGAGTTTTCGGCGGCGTTCGGTTGATTTCGTCTGCCAGGATGACGTTGCCAAACAGTGGGCCTTCGACAAAGCGAAAGATACGCTTGCCGGTCGTGTGATCTTCTTCCAGAACTTCCGTTCCGGTGATGTCGCCCGGCATGAGGTCGGGTGTGAATTGGACTCGGCGAAATGACAAATCGATCAACGAAGCGAGTGTTGAAACCAGCATTGTTTTTGCAAGCCCCGGCATCCCTTGCAAGATACAATGCCCTCGGCAAAGCAGTGCGATCAGTAACTGCTCGATGACTTCTTCCTGTCCGACGATGACTCCGCCAAGTTGCTTGCGAAGTTCCGTGAACTGCTCGTGCAATTCATCGACCGCCGCGGCGACATCGACAAGTGCGGTTTCTGGCTGGGATGCTCGACCGTTATCGCTGGCCTTGCCCGTTGATTTCCCAGTTGTGTTGATCCGATTCATGCTGATCTCTTCCGTCTCGGTGTCAGGATTTCTTTGAAGTTTGTTCTCAGGGGGAGGGAAACCTTGTGAGGACAGGTTGTTGGAAACCTGCCCTACGGTGAATGTCTACGGTGATGTCTTCTTCGCTTCGGCTGCACTGACGAGAGTGTCTTGGTCAGCGTCGAGTTCCTGGAATTGTTCATCTGTGCCGGGGAATTCACTTCTTGTGAGGTCGTTGTCTTTGTTGCGGTCCATGCGGACGAACCATTCTGGACCAAGTTCAGTCGGTGTGATTG
>DAOUPA010000737.1 GCA_030626405.1 Planctomicrobium sp. | reverse complement strand
TCGGCGGCAGCCATCGCGGCGGCGGCTTGATCCTGAGTTGAAAAGATGTTGCAACTGGACCAACGAACTTCGGCGCCCAGGGCGACGAGTGTTTCCATCAGAACGGCGGTCTGAATCGTCATGTGCAGGCAGCCAGCGATGCGTGCTCCCTTGAGCGGTTTGCTGTCGCCGAACTGTTCGCGAAGTGCCATCAGGCCCGGCATTTCGACTTCAGCGATCTCAATTTCTTTCCGTCCCAGGCCAGCCAGGTCCATATTTTTGACTTTGTGAGGCAGGGCTTCCGTCGTCGACATTCAATATCTCCTTGATACTTCTAGATCAAATTTGCAAAAAGTGTATGACTCGAATCGGCCTGAAAAATGGCAGATCCATGGTTGGGTGTGTGACTTGCGAGTGCCGCTAGCTCGAAGATTCTCGTTTCAGCCAGCGCGCACCATCATCTCTGGAGAACCGCTGACGTTCAAGAACGCGGCACGACAACTCGACAAAATATACAGAAAACTGTGGAAGATTGCATTGAAATAGAGGCGTTGCGGGACGTTTTCCTAGATTAGGGAGCGAACAATCTTGTGAAACATGCAGGAGTCCCACTCAGAAAGCAGACATCTTCCTGTGCCTTCGTTCGTGGATTCAAGATGACCGGTTTGATCTTCTTTCTCCGATTCTCCGACCTGACTCAATACAACGCATCGGCTGAAAAAATTACGTAAACGGTTATTCAAGGAATTTTTACACAACAGAACGGTATGAAACATCGTTTTCTCTGTTTTCCGCCATCTTTCGGGGAGAAATTGAAGTGATTTCCTCACCCAATGAGATTCGGGGACTGCGGTAATTCCATCCATCCATCTCTCCAGAGGTGACGGGCTGAGTCGTCATTCCAACAAGTTGAAGCTTGAGGTTCCGTTGTGCCTGTAGATCAAAAATATGCCGTCACTTTGAAGAATGAAATTTCTCAGATTCCTGTCGTTGTTCAACAATTGCTTGCTGAGGTCCAGAAAGTTGGTTCCCTCTCTCAACGGGAGCGGTGCCGAATGTGCCTGGCACTGGAAGAGGCGATCACGAATTCGCTCGTTCATGGGAACCTTTGTCTCTTGGTATTTGTCGATGTGCCTGTACCCGGCCGAAAATACCCATTCGGAGTTGAAGTGGTAGTGAACTCCCGGTTTGAGAACCAATTCACTGAATTCGGTGATGTCATCCTTCAATCGTGTCTCAGTTTGCATTGAGACCACCCAGTCATCATTGATTGGATGAACGAATTGAATTGGCATCCAAAGTTGAAGATCTGGTTCAGCAGAACAGGCGTCCTCTGTGGTGAATAAGAGCGTCAGCATGACGAGAGTGAAAACTTGATCGTGAGCGGTCTAGGCAGGGTGCGGGAGTCACGTAACTCGATTTTAATTGTGTTCATCGCATCCCCTACAAGAGTGCAATTTTTTAGAAATCGATTTGCGTTCTGATACCCGGGACAATTGCCGTGTCGACTCCAACTTGATCCGGTTGCACGAATTGAATATCGGGGGTGACATACAATCGCTCGGTGATGGCGATGCGGTAGAAGAGTTCGACACCTTGTCCATCATCGAGAACAGCGGAGACGACAGGCCCGAACTCGTCACTGATTTTGGTGTAATACCAGCCAACACCGAATGTGTCATCTTGACGATTAGGGAGAAGACTGCTGCCGCCAACGCCGAAGCTTAATGACCATTTGATGGCATTGGGGTTTCCATCAGAAATCCCTGCGCGTCCAAACAGACCCCAACCACGTGACGGGTCGCAAGGATCTTGCCAGACAAACTGATCGAAGTTCCACAGCAGTGACCAGGAACCATTGACTGGAGGGATCGGGATGTCCGGAAATTCGATACGCCCCTCCTGATCGAGTGAGGTGAACTCCTTGCCGCTCCAGCTTCCTGCGATCCTCTGTGTTCCATTTCGTCCGAATAACTGTGTAGGCACACCCAACTCAGCGACAAGAACAACGCCATCTGCAAAGAGTTCGCTGATCCCGACCGTCGTCGCAGTATCTTCCGTGTCTAGAACAAGGAACGAAAGGGAAGTTCCGTTGTCAGCTTTCAACGTCACGCCAGCACCAAGCGTTGAGAAAGGAACTGTTCGCGTGGCTATTGGATTATAGTTGAATGCGGTACTGAAAAATCGCTCACGTCCTTTCCCTCCGGCGAAGGCATTTGCGTCGTATTCGAGTGTGTCAATTTTCCCAAAGAAGACTTCGAGGTTCTCCGAAAACTCTTGTTTGAAGACAACCTTCGTAAGAGCCAGGTGATCGATCTCTGATTCAGGAAGATTCGG
>DAOUPA010000508.1 GCA_030626405.1 Planctomicrobium sp. | reverse complement strand
CAGCACAAGGAATTCTCGCGGCAATTTGCCATTTCCCGCAGCTCGACACCCGGCAATTTGTTCAACACATGGCGCGGGGCATCGTGCTCACCGCTCTTGCGCCCGAGGTCACAAGGGTCGTGGTAGGTGACAATACGAGATTGCGGCTTCGGTTTGAGACGTTCGTCGTCCAACAACTCGGCCAGCATCTGGGAGGAGTGCATGATATTCAACCCCGTCGGTACCGAGGTCAGTGTCGGATACACTTTTTTCCACATGTAATAACACGATGGACAGGTGGTAACCATGGTCGAAATGCCGAGTCTCTTCACGGCACGAACATTGTGTTCAGCCAGCTCCATGACTTCGGTCTCGAGTCCACTGTTGAACAACGGATATCCACAGCACCACTCGTTGGGACCCATGGTTGTAACCGACAATCCGGCCACCTGCAAAGTACGACAAAAATCCTGGGAAACTCCGAACGCTCGGGGATAAAAGGCTGATACGCAGCCGACAAATAGCAGCACATCGGCCCCCGCATGCTGATCGATGTTCACCAGAGGCTGCGGCAGATTGGTGCTCCAGCCCAGCCGTTCTTCGTTGGCATCACCGGAGATGTTGTGGAATTTCCCGGTTGTTTTGAGCAGTTCCTTCAATTCGTCCGGCACCTCGATATTGTTTCTATTGGCGTACCGCTTCAAACCGATAATGGTCTCGAGAATTGGAATACTGCGTGGACAGTGAATCGTGCATGCGTTACACGACGTACAACGCCAGTGCGCCTGTGACTCCAACACCTCGTCCTTCAAACCGAGGCGAATCAGCCTCGTGATTCGTTGTGGAGTCAGGAGCATTCGATTTGCGGTCGGGCATGATGCAGTGCAGCTCCCACAGTGGATACATGAATAGAGCGCTTCGAGATCGGGCGTCACCTTTTCTGCAAATGAAAAATCGAGGTCTTGTTCGGTCCAGAAAAGAGCCGCCTTCATATGAACCTACCATGGGATGCCACAGGCCCTGCAACCACGAATCTCTATGCCGTAAAACCCAGTGCCTCAGCAATTTTCAAGTCACGAGACTCCATTCAATACTACACCTCCCCGCCGAACAGAAGGTTGAACCACCAGGAGGCGATGACAACCCTTCAAGAAGGAAATCAAAAAAGAAGGCCCGAATCCGGGCCTTCCTGATCAATTCAAACTCCAGTAACAGCCTTTGCCCACGCTGGCCGCTTCGCGACCTCACGGCTTCGCCGTGGTCGCCCTAGGCGATCGTCACGTCCTCACAAAGGTAGACATCCTGGATCGCGGTGAGCAACTCGACACCGACGTTCATCGGCTTCTGGAAGGCCTTGCGGCCGGAGATCAGTCCCATGCCCCCGGCACGCTTGTTGACGACGGCTGTCATTACAGCCTGCTCGAGATCACCGGCACCTCCAGAGGCCCCGCCCGAGTTGATCAGGCCGGCACGCCCCATGTAGCAGTTGGCGACCTGCCAGCGTGTCAGTTCGATCGGATTGTCCGGCACCAGATCCGAGTAGACCAGCGGGCTGGTTTTGCCGAAACCGATGGCGTTGTAGCCACCGTTGTTTTCCGCCTGCTTCTGTTTGATGATGTCGGCCTCGATCGTCACGCCGATATGGTTGGCCTGACCGGTCAGATCGGCCGCCGCGTGATAGTCGACGCCGTCTTTCTTGAACTCGGAATTGCGCAGGTAGCACCACAGAACCGTGAACATGCCCATGGAGTGAGCCTCTTCAAAGGCCTCGGAGATCTCCATGATCTGACGACGGCAGTTGTCCGAACCGAAGTAGATCGTCGCTCCAATGCCGGCGGCGCCCAGGTTCCAGGCCTGCTCCACCGAAGCGAAGAGGGTCTGGTCGAACTCAGGCGGATAGGTCAGCAACTCGTTGTGGTTGATCTTGACGATGAAGGGAATCTTGTGGGCATACTTCCGGGAAATAGAGCCCAATACACCCAGCGTCGACGCAACACCGTTGCAACCGCCCTCGATCGCCAGCTTGACGATGTTCTCAGGATCAAAATAGATCGGATTGGGAGCAAAGGACGCTGCCCCGGAATGCTCGATGCCCTGATCGACGGGAAGGATCGATACGAACCCGGTCCCACCCATCCGGCCAGTGTCATAAAGCCACTGCAGCGACTGCATCACCTTGGGACTGCGATCAGTCTGCGAAACGATCCGGTCGACGAAATCAGGCCCCGGAAGGTGCAGTACGTCCTTGGAAATTCCAGTGCACCGGTAGTCCAAAAGGGATGCCGAGTCACCCAACTGTTTGCGAATCTTTTCAATCATGGTCAACTCCTCCTGTCAGGGGGCCATTGTACCGGGAGTTGAAGAGAATCCAACCCCGGGCAAGGAGGGGAAGGCACCCGAGCATGTACTGCCGCGCACCTTATGATCTGATTGATGGACGCCCAAGATCTGCCATTGCCTTGGCGTGGGCATCAAGGCCAAATTTCTTGATCTGGTAAATGCAGGCACGCCGATCCTACAGATCACATCGCCCCTGGGGACTCCGCCTATCTTTGGAATTCACGCGACGGCTTGAATAGGCCGGCGCCCTTCTGGAAATCGACAATTTCCATCAGAACCCGGCCTTCATCCATCTCGATGATTGCCCGTTGTATACCTCGCCAGCTTCCTACGCCACCAATTTCAATCACCTTGATCCTCCTTATCGACTTCCCCTGAGAATCGATGCGATCGAAATATAACGGGTCTTTTGAACTTGAGTCCATAATTATCTTGGTTGTGACCCAGCCAGGGTCAAACGCTGCATTGGTAATCTGCACAACATAATTCGGTTTGCGCTCATCATCGGAACTCGAGGCGATCGGATCCGTTTTCACCAGCCAGCTCCCACACGATCCAACCAAGACCTCCTCCCAGGGAAGTATGGAGCCTGAGAGGTTTGAACCCAACATATGCATTGGGACGAGTGAACCCTTGTCGCAGCTCGTCACGCCACCATCCGGTTGACATTTCAGACAGAATTCCTGCGTTACCGTATTGTCTCCCGCCAAATGAAACAACAACCAGTCACCCCGAGGGTCTGCATCACGGGTTACCGACAGATAGACGGCAGAGTGGTCTCCTTCATTGCCCTTACTGGTAATTCGAATCCTCACGCGATAATCCTTACCGGATCGATTAAGGAGCTTATTGAGCCGCTTTATGGTCTTACCATCTTCACGAGTACCAGCGTAAAGTTGTGGCAGAAAAATCATGTTCAGTGACCAAAGAAGAACACAAACGAGGAATGTTCTCAACCTGTTGCGAATCATTCCCGCAATGCCTCGCTGACCGTAATATTGAGTGTGTAATAGACGGGAAGCGCTGCACCAAGGGTCGCTATCGCAACTGCAGACGCAGACAACCAAAGGAGATGCTCTACTGTCAGTATGCTCCGAGCATAAATTCCCATTGTCTGAAGGTGGGTGAGTGCTATTTCCAGCCCGAGCCAGCCGACCACCCCTCCCAGCACGGCCGCTATCGCAGAGAGCACGGAGGTTTCAAGTATCACCAGCAATGATACGCGGAATGCCGACCAGCCTATCGCGCGAAGTATCGCCAGCTCCTTGCGCCTCTCGCTCACCGTGAGCACCATGATAGTACTGATGATGAGTATCGAGAGCAGTGCGTTCGTTAACAGGATAACGCGTCCAAGTCCCCTTACAGCGGCTGTCAACTGATTCTGATTCAAAAACTCTTCTGTCGTGACAACTTTTAAGGCCTGAGTGAGCGCCTCAATATCTCCAATAATCTGGAGCTTGGCCGGTTCCTTCAGCCCTGGTTCCAACTCTACGAAAATAAAAGTGACTTTCTCATGGGAGCTTGTTAACTGCTGTAGATCATCAAGCCTCATATATAACACGCCACTTTCAAAGACGTTCCTTGCCTCGAAAAAGCCAACAATCTCGTACTTGCCAAAATTGAGCTCTACTCTATCGCCCGGTATCAAATGGTTCAGAGAAGACGCAGTATGTCCTATCAAAAGCTGACCGTGCTCCAGTTCAACAGAAGCTTTCTCTTTCTGATAGGTTGTTTCCGGGTAGCCTGACGGCCAACCATAGACGAAGACACTGTGATCACTTTCCAAGAGCAGTGAGTCAACCAGCAAAGCCTGTACGCTGCGAATCCCTTCTATTCTTTCGAGTTCATGAACAAGTTTCTCGCTGATACGGCTCGTCATGGGGTTGGATTTGCCGGCCTGCATCACCATGAGGTCGACCTTCCGTGAGGCATACCCTTTTTGAAGGGTTCCCTCGATGGATTCAGACGTGCCAACCATCGTCATGGCACCCCCCAAGGCAACCGCGATGCTCAAGACAGCAACCAATGCACGCAGCGGTCGACGTTTGATATTGTCCATTATCAACGTTGATAATCCATAGCAATCGACTGGAATACCGCTCTTCACGAATCGACCACCTTCCCATCCTCCAAACGAATGATCCGGCTACAGAATCTTGCAACGTCATCGTCATGCGTTGCTACAACCAGGGTGGCTCTCTGTGTCTGCATGTGGTCGGTCAATGTTGACAAAAGCCTTTGACTGGATGCTCTGTCCAGATTACCCGTGGGTTCATCGGCGAGTAGCAGACGCGGGTGATTGGCGATACTCCGACAAAATGCCACTCTTTGACGTTCCCCTCCGGAGAGGTCTGTCGCCTGCACAAAAAGTCTCTCGCCAAGCCCGACCTCCTGGAGTAATTTGCGGCTCTTGAGGAATCGTTGCCGTGGTTCACGGCAGGTGGGAAACAGGGCAAGTTCGACATT
>DAOUPA010000039.1 GCA_030626405.1 Planctomicrobium sp. | reverse complement strand
CCGAGCGTTTCTTCAACAATCGCAACAGGATTTCCATCACCAACCAGACCAGCAACCCTTGCCACAGCGCGTGCAGCAGAACCATCGTCAAATGCGATGTGATTTCCGGTTCAAACAAAGAGAAAAACCTCATCAGCCGTGCTCCGTACCGTCTGGAAACCTAATAGATGAAACTCCATCAACTCAAAAATAAAGGAGAACGTGGATTCACACAGATGAGGTGGATGAACACGGATTTAAAAAAATGACAACGAAATTCTGTTGTTTTAATCTGTGAGCAACTTACATCTTCCTCTGTGTCTCCGTGGTAACAGTTCACTCTACTTTTGCTGTTGACTGGTGCCATGCCCATATCGCGTCAGCAGGATGGGCATGTGATCGCTCCGGCAACGTCTATCCATGTCCACCCTGCTTCGCGATGTGGACATGGCACTCAATCGTTTTCTCCGTGTCTCCGTGGTGGAAAAAACTCTATTTTTGTTTCCGATGTTCCTTGATGGCGATGCCGATTTTGTCCAATTCTTCCGTAGAGAGTTTCCCGCTCTCCAGCAGGTGAGCGACTAACTGACTCGCCGAACCTTCAAAGGCGCGCCCGACGAGGTCTCCCAGAATTTGCGACAATGTTTTCTGTCGAGCAACTGCTGCTGAGTAAAAAAACGCGCGGCCTTGTTGCTTTCGCTTCAGCAGGTTCTTCTCGACCATGACGTTCATCAAGCTGGCAACGGACGTATACGCCCGGCCCTTTCCGTCTCGATTGAGTTGGTCAAGAACATCGCGGCTGGAAGAAGCGCCTTCGTCCCAAACGATTTTAAGAATTTCCAATTCCCCTGGAGTAGGGTTCTGCGAACTCGGCCTGGACATCGAAAAGCCTCCGTGAAAGCGTGACTACTGTTTATGCCGTAGGTTAGTCTACGGGTTTAGCCGTAGGTGTCAAGGGGATTTTGTTGAAGGCGAGAGTTCCGAATGAATTGCGTTCGGACTTTCTGTGAAGATAACCATGATTCCCAGTTGATGCAGGCGGACCATCACCGTTTATGGTGACTAGGTCTGTTGATTCTCTCACTAACGAACGGAATGAATTTATGTCTTTCAAATTGATTGCCGCTCTCGCTCTCTTTTCGTTTTCCACTCCCGCATTCGCTCAATTTGGAGGTGGCGGCTTCGGTGGTGGCGATGGAGGTTTTTTTGGTGACTTTGAATTCGAAACAGCTTATGGGACTTACATCGAGTCGGGCGGAGTGTTTGCTGCGATTTCAATATCAGGGAAAACTGTGACAGCGTTTTCACCAACAACAGGGAATACCGCAAAACTAAATTTCGAAAAGAAAATCGAGCCATACGTTCCCATGGTTGCAAGGGACATGGTCTGTTTTATGCACGATAAAACAGCCTACGCATTCTCTGCTCAAACCGGAAAATGGGATTCCGTCAAAACAAAGAAGGGCACCTGGATTCCAGTAGTTTCAGGCAACATACTTTGCTTTGTGGATGGGAACACAGCTTATGCTTTTGGAGCAAAGCACGGAAAATGGATTCAGGTTGATACAGAAAAGGCTCCGGTTCCCACCGTTTCCGGGTCGATGGTAAAAATTCGAGTCGGTTCGAAAATCTACATCTGCTCCTCCACATCAACCGAGTGGCAGGTGATCGATTTGGAGAGCGACGAATAGAACGTCACATTGAGTTGCGGCCGCCTTCAACCCATCTTCTGAAACGCTTTATCGATAAACGCCATCGACCTTTCCGCCATCACGGTGAAGTAGAGCCAAGTGTGACCGCCGTAGGATGTTTTCAGATCGCATTCGTACATCACGCCTGATGAAGAGAGTTTGCTGGCGAGGATTTCGTTGCCATTGAACCAGGTTTTGTCCATTGGATCGCAGGCAAAGAACTGATGCTTCGGCCAGTTGAGCGGATGGATATGCAGCGTTGCCGCCTGTTGCCGAGCTTCTTCGGCATTCGCAAAAATATCATCCAGTGGAAACCCCTGGCCGTAGGCTTTGTAAAAATCGACGGCGGAAGAAATCGCAGTGACGATGGGAAACTGCAACGCGTAGCGGTAAGAAAGATTCAAAGCCCCCTGCCCTCCCATGCTGATTCCCATGATTGCGATATTAGGCGTGCTGATGCCGCATTCGTTTTCAATCCAGTTGACAACGTCGTTGCGGAGGTAGTTCATGGGAGTGAGTTCGGGATCGAAATCAGTACAAACGCGATCCAGCCACCAAGACTTCTTTCCACGCGGGCAAATGACCGGATAGCCGTACTTCTCGAACATCTTCGTGAAGTCTTCGTTCTGCGAGAGATGTTCTTCCCCGTGCGCATGCAAATAAATGATTGCATGATCGGAAGTTTGTTGCTGCGGAAGAAACGCTTCCGCGGCTTTGCCGTTGATTTCAATCTGCTGCCACATGACGGAAATGGACTGGAGTCTAGGGGTGAGGGGCAAGGGTGATCGATTCGCATTTAGTCGCACACTTAAAGTGTGCGACGAGAGCATTTTTTACGCACTCTTCTTCGATGGAAAGAACTTATTCAGAGTTTCATCACTCGGCTTGGGAGTGATGAGCGAAACGATGACCATTGCGAGCGTTGATGCGGTAATCATCGCTGCGACCGGCATTAGATGCAAAGGCTCACCGGTACCAATCGGGACATTCACGGTGTAATCTTTGATCGCAGCAAAGTTTGAATCAGCGAAGAGGTAATACCACGACCCTGCTGCCGCTAAAACACATGCATAAGCTCCGGCTTTGGTCAGTCCTCTCCAATACAATGCCGCCAGGATCAACGGGAACAGACTGGAGAAACCGCTGAAGCACCAGACACCAAGTGTGAAGACGCGACGGGGTTCATAAAGGCTGAAAAAATACGTGATCGCGACGATGAAAATGATAAACCCGCGAGCAATGAAGATCTCTCGTTTATCGGTGAGGTTCTCTCGTCCTTTGTAGTGGATGACAATGTCTTCGGTGAACATCGTTCCCAGGCACAGAAACTGACTGTCCAGCGATGACATAATCGCAGCCAGAATTCCTGCCGCAAGAAAGCCGCCGAGAACTGGTCCGGCAACCACTTTGACCATAAACGGCAACACGGAATTCGGATTCGCAGCGACCGGTGGTGGAATCGTCAGGAGATCACTACTCGCCCAGGCTCCGATTAAAACACACGGCACCCAGACGATCATGATGAACAAGGGGTGAGCGACAACCGGCAACTTGAAAGTGTTCGCGCTTTTCGCGGTGAGCCAGTGCTGGAACAAGTGAGGGAACATTCCGACCGAAAGCGGAACGAGCATGTATGTGAGAAATTGCTCCTTCGGCAGATGCGTACGCATCAACTTCTCTTTGGGAATCGCTTCGCTCGCGACCCGTATACTCGCCATCAACGTATCCTGCCCTCCTAACTTCATCGCAATTACGTAAAACGTGACGACTCCCAGAATCATAAAGACAATTGTCTGAAACGTATTCGCCCAGGCGGTGCCGCGCATTCCTCCGAAGAAAACGTAGAGCAAGACGATACCGCAAATGACCAACGATGCCAGATGCTTGGGAACTCCGCCTTGTGAACCAGCGAGAAAACTTGGTTCGGCATCTGGCGTTTTTGGATTCACTCCCTTTTCAAGAAATCCTGGGAACGTTCCTTCTGCGAATGCCCCGCCGACAACTTCTCCTTTGACAACTCTGCCAGCAGTCATTTTATTGACCACGGTGCCCGATGCCATCACACCGATCAGAAGATACGGGATGACAAGTCCGACAAGGACCGGGAACAAAATGATGCCGATCTTGTCGCTGTCGAGACGGTCTCGGAAGAATTGAATTTGAGTTCGGTAACCATATTTTTTTCCGAAGCCCCAGACCTTCACACCCAAAATGAAGAAGCAAAGCGAATGGATGATCCCGCTCGATGACGCCAGCATCCCGTAAACGCCAACGCCCTCTTCGAAGGATGCACCGGTAGAACCGACGAGCGCAAAGGCTGTCATCGTCGTTCCGAAGATCGACATCAGCAAAAGGAACGGGCCAATCGAATGGCTCGCCAGCATGTAATCCTGGCTGGTCCCTTTGAAAAATCGACTTGAAAACAGGCCAAGTGCCAGAAGCAGTGCTAGATAGCATGAAATAATGATGAGTTGTGTCATTAAGCCTGCGCTCCTTCCGATTCAGCAGGGGCTGATTCGTCAATATCTGCTGGCCAGCAGTAGATTGTTGCCATGTACCAGGTGATCGCCGCAGCGATTGAAATCCCGGCATGGTAGGCGAGACTGATTGGCATGAAGCCGAAGAGCAGAGTCGGATTGTCCCAGAACCAGAAGTCCTGGTGGATAATGGCAAGGAACAGAACAAGTCCCCAAACAACTTTCTTCATGGTTGTAACTCAGATCATCTGGTGGTGGGTGTTACCACTGTCGGATAACAATGTCGCATTTGCCTCGTGGGTGAACACTGTGAGGAATACGACAATCTTACCCGCGGGCACTCTGACACGAGGGGTCGTAGTGTATCAGTCGCTGCCCATGTTCGAAACTGAATGTGGCACATATGACTCGAATTCTTAGAGTATGCCGTCTTCGACTGCTCAGGAAGGCATGCAGGAGCATTCCCTACGAGAACTTCATTGCGTCTTCGCGAATTTGCGCAAGAATCAAGCGCGAGGAGTTTCGAAAGATTGAAATTTACAACACTGGCGCTCGCCTTATTCTGCAATCTCAGCAAGCAACCGCTGTTTTATTTCTTCGCTCAGTTCTCGCCAGTCTTTACTTTCGAGACCAGCGACCATTGCCCATAAGAGGTTCAGGCTCACCGACTGTTTATGTTGCTTCACAAGTTGATAAGCGGTCGCGGGACCGATGGATTCGAGATCACCAATAGTATTGATTCCGACGTCCCGCAACCATTGCCCGCTCTTCGAGCCAAGATTTGGCAATGATTCAATGGGAGCGTTGCTGGTCATGGTCTTCGGGTCGTGAAGTCATTTTCGAATACCATTCCGTGTTCCGCCTCGTGGAATTGAGTATTGAAATTTGTAAACTCATTCTTCACGGGCACCCGGTAGAGCAGGACACTCTAGTGTTCACCGCGTGTGATACGGACGATTTCGTCGAGGGTTGTGCTGCCGTCGATCACTCGCTGGTAGCCGGAGTTGCGGAGGGTGAGCATGTTGTGCGTGAGACCGTATTCGCGAATCACGCCGGCGCTGGCGCCTTCAACACACAGTCGTTTGACTTCGGCGTCGTTGTTGAGAAGCTCGTAAATGCCCATTCTTCCAGAGTAACCAAGATCGCGGCAATCTCGGCAGCCGACTGGCTTGTAAAGCGTTTCGAAGTCCAACTCCAGGAAATCTGGCGGGAGGTCTTTCGGATCAGGTGTGAAGGGTTCTTTGCAGCGTTCACAGAGTTTACGAACCAGCCGTTGGGCGAGAATACCTTCGACTGTACTCGCAACGAGGTATGGTTCAACGCCCATGTCGATCAGACGTGTAAACGCACTGGGAGCATCGTTCGTGTGCAAGGTGCTGAATACGAGGTGACCGGTCAGCGATGCCTGAATCGCGCTGGTCGCGGTTTCACCGTCTCGAATTTCTCCGATCAGCACGATGTCTGGATCGTGACGGAGGATACTTCGCAGCCCGGCCGCGAAGGTTAATCCGATTTTTGAGTGAACCTGAATCTGGCTGATGCCGGGTAATTGATATTCGACAGGATCTTCAATGGTGATGATCTTCGATGTCGGACTCTTGATCTCGTTCAGGGCACTGTAGAGCGTTGTTGTTTTTCCACTTCCTGTTGGACCAGTGACCAAGACGATCCCGTGCGGCATAGAGATGAGGTCGTTGAACTGATCGTAAACGTTTTGCGGCATCCCGATGCCGCGAAGATTGAAGACCATGCGTTCTTTGTCGAGCAGACGCATGACGATCCCTTCGCCGTGCAGCATCGGGATAATTGAAACACGAACGTCGATTTCACGGCCCTGAATGCGAATGTTGATGCGACCGTCTTGAGGCAACCGCTTCTCGGCGATGTTGAGCCGGGACATGATTTTCAGACGTGTCACGATCGCCGAAGCGAAGTGATTGATTTCTGGTGGGACCGGCTGGACACGCAACATGCCATCCACACGAAACCGGATGACAAGACCTTTCTCTTGTGGTTCGAGGTGGACATCACTGGCTCGTTGTTCGAGGGCTTCCACGAGAAGTTCGTTAACGAGGCGAATGACCGACGGTGCCTGCGCCGATTCGGCAAGTTCGCCCATGCCTTCCGGGATGTCATCAAGAAGGTCGACCTCATCGTCGGATCGTTGCGCGACCATCTGGTTGATCGTGTCGCCACCGACTCCAAGATTACGCTTGATGAGATCGAGGATTTCATCTCGACAGGCCAGCACCGGTTCGATTCGGCAATTGCCAAGCGTACTGAGTTCGTCAATCGATTCGAGATTAAACGGATCACTGATCGCAACCTGAACGTGCCCATTCTCTCTTAACAACGGCACCGCTTCGTGTCGGAAAATTGCTGTTGTCGGAAACGAGTCGAGAAGGTCGCGGTCGACTTCGAATTCCTTGAGGTCTTTGAATTCCATGCCGAGTTCTTCGGCGAGAAGTTGAAGCGTTTCGTCTTCCCGAATGACTCCCATCTCAATGAGAAGTCGGTCAATCCGCTGCTCAGAGTTTTGCTCACGGGCCATTTCGAGCTGTTGGTCGTTGACCAACCCGCGATCCAGGAGTAGTGATCCGATATTCATGACAACAGAGTCGAGTGTAAGAGGACGCGGGTCAAGTCTTTTTGATTATACGCCCTGAAACCAATTAATTCGCCGTACATTTTAAATGTACGGCGAAACAAATTGTCACGAACGTCAGTTTGAGAACGGTTTTAGCGTCCGCCAGGGCGCCCACCACCGGGTCGACCTCCTCCGAATGTGCTAGGTCGTCCACCACCGGAGTCACCTCCAGGTCGACCGCCGCCACCGAAGCCACTGGGACGTCCACCTCCCCCGCCTTGCTGCATTCGCTCTCGCATGCGTTGTTCGAAGAACTGGCGAATACGTTCCTGGTCTTGGCCTGATGCTCCAGAATTCGATGAGGAGTTGTTGTTGGAATTCGTGTTGGAACTTCGACTGCCAGTGCTGCTGACGTTGACTCGGGGCATCAAAGTTCCGAGAGCGTTTTGAATGACCGAGGAGTTCGTGCTGAGAAGCGGGACAACACGCACGGTTCGGCGTGCCTCCTGAGCAGCTTTGTCAATCGATTGAACGAGTGATTCGACTTCACGGAAAAGCGATTCATCTGCCCAGACAGCAAGGTGGTTCGTGTTCGTGTCGACACTCACAGCCATCTTGATCAGCGACTCAGGTGAATTCCCATTTCTACTGCTGCTGCGACCTCCACCACCCATCATTGCGGCCAGAGGGTTGTTGCGATTCTGCTGCTGCTGTTGTGGAGGGTCAATGTAGACTTTGTAGGTGTCTTTGACGATCTTCAAAACGTCGTTGGCATCCGCGTATTCGACGGGGATCATCCGCGTGATTTTGTCACGAAGTGAATCAGGCCATTCGTTAGCATCGAGCACCCGCAACATTTCTTCCACTTCCTTCACTTGCGAAGAAGGACCGGAAACGAAAAGAGAATTGAGTCGAGTGTCCGGGATGATGCGTAGCGTTTGTCCGGCGGCTGCAATCGAGCTCAGCCCGGTCATGTCTGCCAATCCACTTCCAAGTGAAGACGCGGCACCAGTCAGCGACCCCAGCATGCCGCCTCCAGAAGATGAGACGCTGACATTGCTATAGGGAAGAAGCTGCTCCAGCATCATCGCTGCTTCCGTCGCATCCGCAGTTTGCAGTGTGAACACGGTCCAAGATGTCCGTGGTGGAATGACCTGCATTGTTGATTCAAGCAATTCTTCGAATTCGTTGAGTGCGCTTGAGTCTTGGGACGTCATCAGAAGTTCGTCACCAATAATTGTGATGTTGATATCTCCTGGCGGTTTAGCACTTGCAGCAGGGCGTTGCTGCTGCATCGGCGCAACGGGATTCACTTGCGGTTTTGTCTGCTTTGCACTGTTGTCACCTGAACCCGCCTTGTTGACGTAATTTTCAAGAAGGTCGAGCAACTCGTTATCGCTCAATTCGTTGGGATCTGAAGCAAGTGGATTTGCTTTCGGTTGCGGTGATTCGGGTTCGGATGTTGACTCGGTGAGTTGTGCAATCACCGTCGTTTGACTGGCAGTGAGGACTGGCACCGAGCGAGGTTTCGCGACAGGCTTGGATCGTACGGATTCTCGATCAGGTCGATCGGGTTCCGAGCGTTCTGTGCTTGTCGGTTGGATTGGAGCCTCTTGAGCATCACGAACCGATTGTCCCTGACCGGGACTTTTGATGTCGCGAACAGGTCCACGTTCAATGGGGTTTACGATTCGGATTTTAGAAGAAGATCGTTGTTCCCACATCCTCTGAATGAGTGGCAGGAGTTCCTCTGGATCGCGACCGCTGAGCGGGAATGTGCGGATGCGGCTGTCACTCGAACTGTCTCGCTGTCCGGTTCCATCTTCACCAAGCTGAGCGAGCAACCCTTTAATTTGCAGAATCTGGTTGGCATCTCCACGAATCATCAACTGTCGCCCGAAGACGTCTGGTTGAATGGTCGGTGCCATCTCACCATCTTTCAAGAACATCGCTTGCACTGTTGCCGCGGCAGTGAGGGGATCCATTTTCGAGAGTGGAATGACCGTCATTTGTTGGGAATTCGTTCCCATTCCATCCATCTGTTGGATGAGATTGCCAACTTCTGCATGTTTATCGGGAGAGGCCATGATATGGATTTTCCCATTACGACCATCTTCGTTGACAACGATCCCTGGCATTAGTGCGTCAATCGTTTTGACGACTTCCCGAGCATCTGCGGAAGTGACGGAATAGACACGCAGGAAAGGCTTATTTGCAGATGCTGAAAAGCTGCTGGCTTCTCCTTCAACATCAATCGTCAACAATGCCTGTTCGATCAACTGGTGAATTTTCGTGGTCGTGGAAATCAGGAGTTTGTTCGTTCTCTCGTCCGTGGCAATCGTAATTTGCATCGACGAAGAGGAGGATGAGCGAGAACGTGAGCGACTATCGAAGTTCGCACTGACGTTAGCAACACCTGACCCAATCCCCAGGACACCGCGTAGTAATCCTTCAGCTTCCGTCGCTGGCAGGTTTTTGATCTGGTAGGGCGTGAAACTCATATCGTCTGGTCCCGGTCGACCGCTCGCATCTTTCAGCATTTCGTCGATTCGTCTCAGGTTACTGCCAATGTCGGTCACCAGAATCGAATTTTGAGAAGTGAGTGCAACGACACTTCCTTGCGGACCTTTGACTTCGTTCACTTCTGCCGCAATTTGCGAGGCATCCAGACCTTCCAGAGGGAAAGTGACGGTCAGCAACTCGTTACGTCCGCGGTTTACCAGATCCTCGGGTTTGACATGCGGGATCAGGTTTGGCGGAATCGGGTCGTCGATGTTCAGGCAGACGAGGAAATCATCTCGATGCACGAGTACGAATCCTTTGGGGAGAAGGTAGCCGTTTAAGACATCAAGAGCGTCGTTCGGGGTGTACGATTTTTGATCGAAGTAGCTGAACGTTCCAGGTGGTACATCGAGGAGATCGAGTGACAAGCCGGACTCGCGAGCGAAGAGGCGCAAGACTTCGGTCCAGGGGGCGTAGCGAAAGTTGAATGAGAGTTGAACATTTGTGCGGTCTCTGTTGCCAGCGGCATCCAGTGTTTCAGCCTTCCCACCAAACGACAAAACAGCCTCAGCCCCTTCCGGGGCTTCCTCGATCATGACTGGGCGCTCACGGCGCGGTTGATCCTGGTTTCCGCCAGTTCGACCCCCAGGACGTCTCGGTTGCCCAGCATCTGCCGGGGGTGGACCGAGTCGTTGTTGCCACTTGGCTTTTTGATCGGCAGTCAGAACCCCTAAAGTCTTTTGTTCTAATTCTTCGCGGAGTTTGTTGCGGTCTTCCTCGGAAGCACCGAAGCCAAGTTCTCGGAACCTCGCACCACGTTCTTCCGCCAGGGCTTCGAGTTTTTTCTTTTGTTCATCTGAAAGGCCGAGTTCGTTCTGGACATCGTCACGTCCCAGGGCTCGCGACCCTTCGCGGTGGAGGCGGATTTGGTCGAGCCGCTTGAATTGATCTTCCGATAAGACCGATTTCATTTTCGTCTCGGCTTGCGTCCGCACTTCTTCCATTTTGGTGCGCATTTCATTGCGAATTTTTTCGCGTTCCTCATCTGATTCGGCAGCCCGCATTCTCGAAAAAACGTCTGTGAACATTTCACGATTGTTGCCCATGGACTCACCGATTTCCGTGAGCTTTTGTATTTGCTCGTCAGAAATGTTGAGTTCGCCACGCGTCGACTCATTGCCGATTTCACCCATCAGCCCACCGCCACGACGACCAAACCCACCAAAACTCGGACGCCCTCCCTGACCACCGCGACCTGGTCCACCACGTTCCCCACCGCGCTCGCGCCGTCCCCCTTCCTGTTGATCTTGTGCCGACGAGATTCCAGGGGCTGAAACCCAGAGGGTCATGCTCAAGACACAGGTTACAAGAATTTTAAGGGCTGAGCTCATCGAGTTGCTCCGTGTGATCAAATGAACAGTCACGTTGAAATGAGTCTGGAATGTGCGTTAATGACTACGAGGTATATACTTATGAGAGTAATTAGGTTTTTGAAATCGATGTGAGAGCATCACGGATGGAAAAACCGGCCCGGGGATGCTGCTCCAAGTGGTATTTTGGGCAGATTATTCAGTTGACCGGTCTGATTTCCACGTAGAGGTGTTAATATTCTACAGGGTGATACCGACTCAAGTCTCGTATCGTTTCAATATTACAACCCCACAAGTTAAATTTCGGACCGCGTCCTATGTTGGAAACCGAGAATTTTCAGAAGTTCGGAATGTTCTTATTGTTATGGCTTCTCGCCGTATCGGTAGTGACGATTACAGATGGTCAAGAGTCACTTGCCCAACGTGGAAGGCCTGGGGGAGGAGACCGAGGAAGGCCTGATGGAGGAGGAAGACCGGGCGGAGGTGACCGTGGAAGGCCAGGAGGCAGTGACCGGGGTGGTTCGACTGAACGTAGAGGCCCTTCGTCGGATCAGATCTTCGGTTATTTAGACAGCGACAAGAACGGGAGAATTGATACGAAAGAGATCGAAAGTGCCAGAGGTCCGTTCAAGGAAATGTTGCAGAAAGCGGGCGTCGATTACCGTCGTGGCCTCGACAAAAAGAGTTTTTCAACCGCCTTTGAAAAAATCCGCACCCAACGTGAATCTGAGAGAAGTCGGGGCGATGACCAATCTCGACGTGAAGAGTACGAACGCAGAAGGCGAGATTACGAAAAGCGACGGGCAGAGGAATCTCAAAAAAAATCCGAAGAAGCCAAACGCACACTAAAGAAAAAATCCCCAGCGACCATTCGACAGAAAGATCGCGTGACCATCGATATTCCAGTCAAATTTGAAGAGGGCGACAAGGATCTTGATGGGCAAATCGGCTTCTATGAATGGAAGAAATGGAAGCGCGAAGAGATCAGCCAATTCGCTGCCTATGATCGCAATGGCGATGGTTTTTTGACACCTCGTGAATTGGAAAAAGGACCTGTGGAAATGCCAGAAGCTTCCACAATTGCGGCGGCAACGCCAGTACCAGCCAGCACGGCACCTGCTGTGACATCGAACTCAACAACCCCCAGTGGATCAAAATCCTCTGCGCCGTCCTCCTCATCCTCGACTTCAACAGTTGATACAAATAGTGTTGCTGCCCGACGTGGCGAATCAATGTTTCGTCTGCTCGATAGAGATCGAGACGGGAAACTCGCCACCACCGAGTGGGATCGGGCACGTACCCTCAAACCGATGTTTGAGAAGGGGGGGGTTGATCTTTCAAAACCGATGACGAAAAATGACTTCCTCGCCAATTACATCCGCTTGTCAGGTTCGTAAGATTCATTCACTGACCATTTGCCGCAGCAAGATCGAGATTTCTGAAACCTCAGCAATTCTTGGTGAGTACCGCAGGTTGTCCCCTTTGCAGAGTCTCTTGTTTACCTCGTAAGATATTGTCAGTCAGATGCCGGAGTTTCAGTACAAAGCGAGAGAGATGTCGGGCCAACAGGTGACCGGCGTCCTAACGGCGACGACCGAAAAGGAAGCGTTAGCAACACTCGCTGCGCAGCAACTCTTCCCACTGAATATCAACTTGGCAGAGTCGAGCGTCGCTGCCGCAAAACAGGTGAACCGACGAGTTCCGTCGAAACACCTCGCAGTTTTTTACTCTCAACTGGCAGACCTTTTGAAGTCTGGCGTTCCGTTGTTGCGGTCGCTGGAACTTCTTTCCCGGCAGTCGACACACTCAGCATTAAAAGTCGTTGTTTCCGATGTGCGTGATCAGGTCGCAGAAGGGTCTCGACTGTACGACGCGATGAAAGCTCACCCCAAGGCGTTCACGCTGCTGATGGTCAGTATGGTTCGGGCGGGAGAAGAAGGAGGCTTCCTCGAAGATGTCCTCAAACGAATCGCAACGTTCACCGAACAACAGGAAGAACTCAAAGGACGCGTCATCGGTGCGATGGTGTATCCAATTTTCCTGCTGACGTTCGGGGCTGGAGTTGTGACCGTCATGCTCGTCTGGCTCGTTCCAAAATTTGAAGGGATGTTCGAAACAATGGAGGCTCGCGGAGAACTCCCCTGGGCGACGACAGCACTCATGGGGATGAGCGAATGGACTCAAAAATACTGGGCAGTCGGCATACTTGGTGCAGCAATCGTCGTTGCTGGAATCTCACAATGGTTGAAAACAGAAGATGGACGCCGCAAGCTCGATACATTCCGCCTGAAAGTCTTTGGGGTCGGTCGCATTGTCCGTAGTCTTGCAATCTCGCGATTCTGCCGCGTCTTGGGAACTTTGCTTCAGAATGGCGTGCCAGTTTTAACATCATTACAAATTGCGAAAGACGCAACTGCGAATGTCATTCTCACAGACGCCATCGAAATTGCCGCGTCAAACATTTCAGAAGGAAAGTCACTCGCCGGACCACTCGGCAGTAGCAATCAATTCCCAGAAGAAATCGTCGAAATGATCGCAGTTGGTGAAGAAGCGAATAACCTGGAAAATGTTCTGATCAACATTTCCGAAAACCTGGAGCGTCGCACAGGGCGCGAAATCGAGATGGCGGTTCGACTACTGGAACCGATTCTGTTGCTGTTTTTAGCGGCAGTGGTTCTGTTTGTCGTCATCGCTCTTTTGCTTCCGATCCTGCAAAGTTCAAAAATGTTTTAAGTGTTTTTCAAGAAACGTCAAAAACAACACGTTTCTTATGGCTCGAACTCAAATTTAAATCAAGATTCAACATCAAGGAGATATCAACATGCAACGGAAACGGACGACTCAACAGAAGCAGAGACGGATCGGTTTTACACTTTTGGAAGTGCTGATCGTCCTCGCGATTATTGGTGTGATCGCAGCAATGGCGATCCCTCAACTTTTGGGGCAGCAAAAGGCGGCAAATATCAAGATTACAAAATCTGCAATCGTGAGCCTGGAACAGGCAGCGAAATTGTATGCGGTCGATAATAGTGGCGAACCGCCGACTTCCATTGAGGAAATGATGAAAGAAACTGAAGATGGCACCGCGCCACTTCTCGATAAAATCCCAACCGATGCGTGGAACGTTCAACTGCACTATGAATACCCGGATGGCCCAGGTGGGAAGAATAACCCCTCAATCTGGTCGAACGGACCGAACGATCAGAAGCAGTACCTCATCAACAACTGGGAAGATAAAGAGGTCAAATAGCCAAGTGGGGTTCGCTGTGCGGACCACGGAAACGGTGGCTTGCTATCGGTCCGCACAGCGGATCCTACGAGTTTGAAGAACAGAATGATACACCATCACGCATTTCGATTGGTCCAACGTAAACGCAGAAACCGGTCTGCGTTTACGTTCATCGAAGTCCTTTTGGTGCTCACCATTATCGTGGCAATCGCAGCATTAAGTTGGCCGCAGATGTCTCGTTTTTTGCAGCGTGAAAGTGTGATGGCAAACGCCGAACAAGTCCGGCAACTGCTCGACCATGCTCGCGTGCAGGCAGTCGAAGATGGAGTCACGTACCAATTTCGATACGAACCGAACGGGCAGAAATTTGTTCTGCTGCCGTACGAACTGTTGACCACACCTGCTTCACCAACGACTGCGAATACTCAAACTGAAACGGCTGTCGATGTCACTCAGGCAATCGTGTACGAGCTGTCTGAGGATTGTTACTTTTATACGCCGACTGTACTTTCAGGTGAGGCGACCGCGATGGAGCGACTGAGCGATCCTTGGCTCAAATTGATTCAAAACGGGTCATCGCACCGTGACGTCAGTTGGGCGGCACCGATTCTGTATTCTCCTGATGGCGCCGCAACCGATGGTGCCGTCACCGTTGCCGACGAGGATCGTCGTTACATTTCTCTCTCGGTCCGTGGATTGACGGGCGCCGTGGTCACTTCTCGAATTGACCAATTACCGGAGTTGTTTGGTGCGTCAACGAACTAAACAATTTGTTATCAAAAAACGAGGGATCACTCTCTTTGAAGTGGTTCTGGCGCTGGCGATTTTTCTTGGTGCGGTCGCTGTCATCGGTCAGGTGTTGCAAAACGGCAGCCGCGCTGCGACGCAAGCTCAGCTTTCATCCGATGCTGTCATACGTTGCGAGCGACGCATGAATGAAGTCCTCGCCGGAGTTTTACCTCTCTCTTCCGAACAAAAAGCTCCATTTGAAGATGACCCCAACTGGCAGTGGTCGTTGAATGTCGTTGACTCCGGGATTCCGTATCTTCTTGAAACCGAAATGGTTGTCGAACACCTCGACAGTGGCGGTCGAATCAACAACACATTTCGTTTAACCCGCTTGATGCGTGACCCACAAATCTACGAAGACGCAGCGATCATCCCAGAGGAGGAATTGTGATGATCGCCACAACATTAAAACTCAAAGTGACGCGCCATCTTCGATCAGGCTTCACGTTGGTCGAAGTTCTGATCGCGCTTTCTCTGACCGTCTTGTTGCTCAGTGCGATCTACTCCGCAATCGATATGCACATCCGGTTTCAAACTGCTGGTCGTTCCGAAATCAATCGTTCCCAGTTAATGAGAGCGGTCATCCGCAAAATGGACGAAGACTTCAGTGGTATTGTTTTAGTAATTGCTGAAGAGGATGATGAAGAAGAATCCGGCGACGTCGAAAATATGGAAGAGTCAGACGATGTCTCCGACACCGCATTGACAGTTGGCGGTCTCGAATCCGAAGGGACGCCAATTACATTCGGCGTTGTTGGAACTGCTGACTTCATTCACTTGTGTGTCTCTCGCCCGCTTCGCGATCTTTCTTACGACAGTATTTACACCGATTCCCCAACATCCGGTCGCTCGAACGACTTGCTGACGGTGACATATGGAATTGGTCCGGTGGATATCAACCTGCTTTTCGACCCAAGGCAACCGAAGTATGCGGATCGGGATTCCTCCCAGTTCTCCAGCCGACCGCTGACAGGTTTCGCCCGCAGAAGTATCGACCTGTATGCGTTCGATGCGGCAACCGACACGCTCGATTCCGAACATGTTCTCGCTCCGGAAATCACAGAACTTCAATTCGCTTACTTCGACGGCACAGCCTGGCTCGATTCCTGGGACAGCCGCGAAATCGGCGGCTTACCAAGTGCGGTCCGTGTCACCTTCGGACTCTGGCAGGCACCGTCCAAGAAGAGCAAAGGCTATCAGTACCAAGGCGGAGGAGCAACGGCTTCCGTCGAGCACATTTTTCACATTCCTCTGGCGATCCCTTTAATCGAATAGCATAACTGTTTTCCAATGATCACAATTTCTCAACAACATGAAACTCAACCAGCTCGCTCAGGGAGTGCGCTGATCATGGTGTTGGTTGTCATCATCATGCTCACTTTGGGTGCGTATACATTTTCGGAATTGATGATCACCGAGTACCAGGCTTCGGAGACCTACTCCCGGCAGGTTCAATCGCAGATGTGGGCGGAGTCTGGCGTCGACTATGTCACAATGCTGCTCACTCCCGACGGTGGCGGTTTTGATGGAGACTTGTTTGACGATCCTTCGCTGTTCCATATCTCAATGGAAACCGGCAGCGGTTTTTCGATTGTCGCTCCAATCGAAGATGATTCGGATTCCGGATTTTCACAGCAGTCGTCCAGTGATGGTTTGCGATTTGGTTTGACCGACGAATGCGCGAAGTTGAACGTGAACGTTCTCGCGAATTTCAATCCGCTCGACGACACCGGACGAAACATGCTTATCGAACTTCCGTACATGACCGAAGACATCGCGGACGCGATTCTCGACTGGATCGATGCCGATGATGAGCAGAGAGAGTACGGAGCCGAATCAGAGAGCTACTCGGTTGTTTTTCCTCGCAACGGTCCGATCGATTCTCTTGAAGAGTTAATGCTGGTCTATGGGATTGAGCCTGAATTGATGTACGGGGAAGATGCCAATCGGAATGGACTGCTCGACCCGAATGAAGACGACGGAGATCAATCGTTGCCGAACGATAACGGCGATGGCATTCTCGATCTTGGCTGGTCCGCGTACATGACAACTTACAGTGTCGAAGCGAATTACCGTCACGCTTATGATCGATTTTCCGAAGAACGCATCAATGTGAACGAACCGTTGCTCACAGACTTGTACGACACCCTGCTCGATGAGTACGACGAAGACATTGCTCAGTTCGTGACGGCTTATCGTCTCAGCGGACCGGTTGAAACATTGTCTGATGACCTTCTCGAAGGCGCTGTTGGAATCGGTGGCGGCGAAAACCCTTTGAATGGGGTCGGGAGTGGGAATTCTTCCACGACAGGAGATTTAGAAACCGATGAGGCCCTGGAAGGTGCTGCAACGGCGATTGCCAGTAGCCTGTTTAGTGGTGATGGTGGCGAGATTACGCGCGGAGGAATGGATCTGAGTGTCGGGTCGAGTACAGAGATTCGTTCAATCTACGATCTCATCGATGCAGAAGTCGAAGTCGAAATTGACGACACAATGACCACACTCACAAGCCCCTGGAGTAGTGATCCTGGTGAGCTTCAGGCAACGCTTCCATTGCTTCTGGATGCAATGACGGTTTCATCTGAGGATGTGATCCGTGGTCGCATCAACATTAATCAAGCACGTCGGGAAGTGATGTTGGGAATCCCGAATATGCCTGATGGACTTCCGGATTCGATTCTTGCCGCACGGGCGCGAAGCGGTTCTTCTTCGAGCACTCTCGATCAATACTCAACAACCGGTTGGCTGTTGATTCAAGGGTTAGTCGACCTGGAAACGATGCGAAGCATTGATGGATTTTTGACGACGCAGGGTGATGTGTTTCGTATGCAAGTTATCGGTCATGCTGATCGTGGCGGTCCGGTCACGCGTATTGAAGCGGTCGTCGATGCGACTCAAGAGATCCCCAGGGTGATCTTCCAACGGACTCTGACTGAACTCGGACCAGGTTACCGATCAAATCAACTGCCACCCTTTTCTGAGTAGTATAATATAAGAGTCAAGAGATTGAGTGAGCAAGAGTCGAGAGAACTGGTATTTCGAATCCCCTAATCACTAGCTGAATTCAATGTCGAAGTTAATTATCGAGTGGTCAATCGATGGAGTTCGCTTCCTGAATGCGGATGCGTCGGGGCGCGTCAGCCAATTGGGAGTGTGGACCACGTTTGAACACCACGACACAAGTTTCACGCCACGAGAAACTGGTGAGAAGCTCAAGAGTTGGGTTGCTCAGAGCGGACTCAATGCAGGACAGGCGACGCTTGTCCTGCCACGCGAGTCGGTCGTCATTCGGCAGCTTCAGTTGCCACAGGCTCCAGAAGATGAAATTCCTGACCTGGTACGATTTCAATCTGCTGTGAAATCTTCTCTGCCGATTGATGATTTGGCGTTGGATTATCTTCCGATGAGTGATGCGGCGACCGGAACTGGACTTTCTGTCGTCACCACATCTATTGACCGAAAACGTTTACATCGCATCAACCAAATTCTCACCGTTGCCGGTTTTGATGTTACCGCGGTGACGACGACACCACTGACTATCGGACAATTCGTCAAAAAGTTTGGCGGCGCAAGTCTAGGAGTAAGTCAACCGGAAATTGTTGTCTTTCAGCGAGATTCTCTGATTGAAATTTCCATCTTCGATGGAGGCTCGCTCGCGTTTAGTCACTCGGTAGTTCTTCCAGAAACGAATCGATTGAAACCGCTTGAGAGCGGGCTGACGCGCTCGATTGTTGCACTACATCAAACGCATCCCGATGTTGATATCAAACGCTGTTATCTCACCGGCTTTGGAAACGACAAGGCAGTCCGCGAACTTCTCGAATCAAAATTTCGAGGCAATGTCACGGACGTCGCTCTGCCTGATTCGCTTTCAGGGAACAACAAGATCTCCGGTTTCGAATCGTTGATCGGTGCGGTTCTTCCGGTGGATAACGAAAACTTGAAGCTCGATCTTCTTCATCCACGAAAACGAGTCGAGAAACCTGATCGTCGGAAATTGTACTGGTCGGTCGGCGGTGCTGCCGCAGTTCTGCTACTCATGCTCACCTACGGAATCTTTCTTTCAAAGAAAGGAACTCTCGAAGCGAGTATCGAAGCACTTGAGGTATCAATCACAGATGTGGAAAACAAATTAAAGGCTGGGGAATCGCAGATTGATGCTTTTGGGAAAATTGATGGTTGGTCGCAAACTCAACTCAATCCAGTTAACGCCTGGAATCAGCTTCGCAGCAATATGCCCGACACAGGCCGGCTGTACTTGACGGAATTGCGATTGCAACCCATTAACGAAGAAGACTCTGTCGCACGATTCACGGGTGTCGGGTTTGCGAGACACCGGGACGATGTTGATGATCTCTACTTTGAGTTGGCGGAAAATGGTTTTCAAGTGACCCCGCACGCGCCAACGCCAACATCGAGAGATCCTGATTACCCTATTCGTTTTGAACTCGACATTCATCAACTGCATCAGCAACTGGATTCACCAAAGAAACCCAAAGCGATTGCTGATGATGCCGAAACCGCAGCCAAGAATCGTACTTGATTATCAACCTTCCTTCGAATCTTAGATTTCATTGCTTCGAATTCATCATTGAGCCAATCTCATGCAACAGCGTGAAAAAATTCTTGCCTTTGCTCTCGCCGCCGTTGTGGCGATCTGGTTCGGCTTTCCAATTGTCAATGGCTGGTTTTTTGAACCGATTCAGGAACTCTCTTCAAAAGAAGACCGTCTACTCAAAGAATCAAACGAGAAGTTTGATGAGCAAATTGAACTTCGGAAGAAGCAAAAACAACTGGCCCAGTGGCGAAAAATCAGCCTCCCTCCCGATCCTCTTGATGCACAACGTCTGTACCAGGAATGGTTGACCGATCTCGCACAACTTTCCGGTTTTGAGGATGTGAAAATCACCCTCGAACGAAAGACTTTACAAGGAGATATTTACGTCACAATTCCGGTGACCCTCGACGCGAAAGCAACACTTCAGGAACTTGCTCAGTTTCTCGAACAATTCGAATCAGTGAATTTATTGCACCGCGTCGCAACTTGCGATGTGATCAGTCCGACGAGTGAAGGAAATCCGGACCTGGAGGTCTCACTGACTGCTGAAGGTTTATCGATTATAAAGGCACCGGAGCGAAGTCGCCTCTTTCCACAAATTGAATTATCAGCAGATCTCAAGAAAGAACAAACATTAATCGAAGTCCCGGCAACCGCCACTGGTTTTCCGGACGAGACGCCATTTCGCGTGAGAATCGATGACGAATTTACCACGGTGACAAAAGTCGATGGACAAAAATGGACACTTCGGCGCGGCGTCTCGAAAACGTTTTCCGAAGACCATCCTGACGGAACCACGCTCGAGCTTTTCCCGACCGTGGTGAGTAGTCAATCTGAAACAAAAGTTGCTACAAACGCCACTGTCGCGATGTGGAGTAAAAGCCTCTTCACAAAACCTGCACCACAGGCAAACTACGATCCCAAATTGGCCGCAACAACAGCCCCTGCAGCCGTGCGGGGAACAAAATGGGACTGGAAACTCAATGTGAGTAGCTGGGATCCTGCATTCGGTTCGCCATTATTCAGCATGTTGGAAAGTCCGAAAGGCATGAAGCTCGATGAACGGACCGGCAGTCTCTCATGGGACGTCAAGCCGGAGTTGGAACTCGGAGAACGGGAAATCCAAGTGATGGTCTGGGGATCGGCAAGCAAAAAAGCGGGCTTCACTTCAACAGTCAGTTTACGTGTTCGTGATCCTAATGAACCTCCTGAAATTAAACAGGATGGTCCGATAAAATTTTTCCTGGGGCGATCATCAGAAAAGAAGCTCGACGCAATTGACCCAGATGGCGACGACGACAAGCTCAAGTTTTCCATAGAAGGTGCTCCCGAAGGAATGCAAATCGGTGAAAACGACGGAATCATTCGTTGGATACCCGCCGAATCGCTGGATGCCGCGACTTTGGAAATTAAAGTGACGATTACAGATTCTGATCAAGACGCCGAAGTGATCACAAAAACATTGGCGGTCTCGCTCGAAGAAGATTCCGCGCGCTACACTTACCTCACAACCACATTAAAACGAGCCTTTGGCGATGGTGAAGAAGAGTGGGAAGCGTATCTGTTCGACCGAGCGACCAATAAAACAACCAAGCTTCGCGTTGAGGACGAAGTCACGATCACGGACTTCGAGATGACCATCAAGGAAATCGGCGACGACTTCGTCAATGTCCAGCGACCAGACGGACAATATCGTATCGTCTTCGAACGTCCTCTCGTGGAAATGGTCAAACTCCCTACGCCACCGACTCCATCAGAACCAGCAGGAACTTCCGAAGAGCCGACCACTGAATCCCCAGCAGAAACACCTGTGATCAAGACTGACGGTGTCAGTGAAACGGCATTACCACCTACTGCAGATTCCACTGAGAGTCCCGAACCGAAGTCTCAGGACAGACCAAAGAATAACGCATCAGAAGCAGATGAAAAAACTTGAGCAATGGACGTTCTCCACTCATTTCAAACGCACGGTGAAACGAGTTGCGACTCTGCCAGTTTTCGACTGCGGTTGTTTTACTCAGACTCTTTTTTTAGGGCAAGCAATTCTTGTCGCTCGGGCATCGCTTTGTAGTACGGATCGAGCGGATAGCAACCAGAGACGATCCCTTTCCGTGGGGCCGTGGTGCAGTCGCTAAAAGTTCTGCAGATTTTCTTGCGTGCCATCGTTTTTCCAGCCAGAACATCCGCTGGAAGTTCCGGATAGGAAAGAACCATACGCCCCAGGCCGACGAAGTCGACTAAGCCGTTGGCGACCGCATACTGACCGACATGCGGTAACCATTCTTGCAGGTACGAGTAACCTGATCCGATGACGATCAAATCCGGGTGCTGTGCTTTCAGCCGTGCGGTCGCATCAATTTGACGAGCCACGCCGACCAGCGGGTCTTCAGGAGGTTGGTATCCATCCGAAGGAGGAAAGATTGCCGGGCGTTGGATATGTGGATTGTAATACGGACTCCCACAGGTCGTGCAGACGAGATCAATGCCTAATTCTTTCAACTGCGAAAGGAACTGACTCGGCTCATCGAGATTGATCCCCTGCCCTGTTCCGTCTCCGCCAAAGGCATGTTTGTACGGAGCATTTGCAGACGGTACTCCGGTGCGATCTTCTCCTGGCTGATATGGTACATAATCGAAAACGCTCAAGCGGACCCCAAGTTCAAGACCAGGGGCTTCACTACGAATTCCTGATGCGATCTCGCGGAGGAACCGTGTTCGATTCTCAAAACTGCCGCCGAATTTTCCTGGGCGATCAAACCCAGAGAGGAGTTCGTGTCCCAGGTAACCGTGGCAATGTTTGATATCAATAAACTGGTAGCCAGCTTTTTGAGAAAGAACCGCCGCACGAACGAAGTCTTCAATCAGTCGAAAGAGATCATCATCAGAAAGAATGGAATCGTCCGAACTGATCTGAAACTTTTGATCAAGTATCGGATGGCGATAGGCAATGTGTGGTTCCAGTTTTGTCTTTTCGTTCGGACGTGCAAACCGACCTGAGTGAGTCAGTTGCAGCCCTACCAGTAAGTCGTCCGTCGTGCCGAAATGCTCTCGATGTGTTGACTCCAAAATTTCTCGTAGCTCAACAAGACCTGAGAGATTTTCATCATTGATGAGCAGTTGATTCGGGTTCGCGCGACCATCGTGCCGCACAGCGACCGCCTCTCCGCCCCACATCAATTTCGCGCCGCTCAGCCCGAAGTTCATCCAGCGCCGCCGTGTCAAATCGGTCGGTTTGCCGTCAGTTGTTCCATCCCAACCTTCCATCGGCAGAATGCAAAAGCGGTTGCCAATGGTTTGATCTCGATAAGAAACAGTCTGAGCCAGTGGTGAATTCGCCCCTGATTGCAACTTAGAATCAAACTTCAAATCCAGGCCAAGCTCTTTCAGGTAATCCTGAAACTCTTCCGGAGATTTGAACGTCGAAACTCTAGGATACGACATGGAAAGCACACTCAATCAACAAAAAAACAATTGTCATCGTCCGATGTCACCGGCTCTACCTCGCCATGACACACAAATCTCACCCACCATTGCCCCTCAATCCCTCATCCCTAGACCAACAAAAAAAAGCCGCCGACATGTGCCAGCGGCTTCAAAATGAGAGTGATTAAAATTGGTTATTTAAACGGGGTCAACCCTGGCATCGACGTTTCCCGAAACTCAACAGGCGTGTCCCAGTTGCTCACTTCCGGAACGAGTTGCTCTTCGGAATTGAGTGCCATGTCCCAGGTCACTTCTTTCCCGGTGTAGCCTGCCATACGTCCCATGATTGCCATCATGGTGCTGGTCATCATCCGTATTCCGTTGTTGATCGGCTTGCCTGCGCGAATCGATTTGAACATTTCCTCATGCTCAACGTCGTACATATTCGGAGTCAGGCCTTTGTACTTCCAGTCTTCAGAACCTGAAATCGTTGCGCCTTTGCGAGTCATGGTCCCTTCACCTTTTGAACCGAGGATGTACAGGTTGTTTTCGTTATGACAACCGGAAATCTGTCGCTGAGCGAGGAAGGCTCGCGTTTGATCTTCCCAGACGTAGTTGACTTCGATGTGGTCGAAAATATTCCCACCCTTGGCGAGAATCTGTCGACCACCGATTGCAGTGCAACTCGCTGGTGGGGCATCATCTTTCGCCCAAGCCAGCCAGTCGACGGTATGACATGCCTGTTCAACCAGTCCGTCTCCGGAGAGCCAGGTGAAGTTGTACCAGTTGCGAACCATCCATTCGAGATCGCTCATTCCTTCCGGACGAGTGCTGGCATCAGGCATCGTTTTAACAGGACTGGTCAAGTACGTCCCGTAGATGGAGCGCACATCTCCGATGTCGCCCTTAAGAATTTTTTCGAAGAAGGCACGCTTTGTGGAGTCATACCTCCAGCAAAAACCGGCGACCATGGCAGTCCCTTTTTCTTCCGCGACTTTCACCGCAGCCATCGCCCGGCGAACACCTGGACCGTCGGTTGCCATTGGTTTTTCCGTGAAGATGTGCTTGCCCTTCTCGACTGCATACTCCAGATGCTCCGGACGAAATCCAGGAGGCGTTGCCAGTAAAACAACATCGCACGAATCGATCACATAGCGATATGCGTCAAGGCCAGAAAACTTGTGATCGTCGTCAACAAGAACACGGTCGGCAATGTTTTTTTGGTTCTTCAGGGACTTCAGGCTCCGTTCAATTTTCTCCGGGAACGCATCGCCCATCGTAACGAGATGGACATTCGGATCCGCCTTCAATGCCTGATTGGCGGCTCCAGTCCCACGTCCTCCACAACCGACTAGCCCGACACGAAGGACCTCATCACCGGCAGCGTAGACTTTGGAGTTCGCTGCAAAGTTACTGAGAAGTGCCGCGGCGGCACCAGCAGTTGCTCCGGTTTTCAGGAAATCTCGTCTTGTATTATTTGCGTTTTGATCGGCCATCTGGCTGCCTTTCAGGGATGTTGAGATGAAGTTACGTGCAGAGGATGCAAAGGTGTGAAACTATTGTCTCTGATATTAGCGAGACTTACCAACAAGTGAAACTGTCATTCCGCTCTCGCCGAGACTGCTTCGTGATTTACCTGGATTCTACCTACAACAATTCGATGATCGGATCGGAAATTGACATGATGCTCACAACCGATTGGGACGATATTTTGATTCACCCAAATCTGATCGAGAGCTAAGACCGGAATCGGATGCGGCCATGTCGTAGCGTACCCACGCCCAGCGGTTTCAAAAAGATTGACGTGATTTTCTCGAAGGATATTGAAGTGAACAGAGTCGGGCGGAGTATTGAAATCACCCATGATCAGCGCCGGTTGCCCGGTCGATTTCGTCGTGAAATTCGCAAGTTCTTCAATCGCGTATTCCCGAGATACGGTGATTGTCGATTTAATATCGACCACGTAGCAATGCAAATCAACACCATCAATCGTGACAATCGAACGGCTCAATTTAGAACCATCTTTGAGAGCTTTTACCCAGGGAGGGCCAATTTTCCCTTTCGCCAGCAGTTGAGTTCCACCATTGATCATCGAATAGTTGTACTCTGGAAATGTCGCTTTCCAGACTTCGCGATCAGCATCTGTGGTGACCATTGCTTCTACCAGTACGACGATATCTGGTTCAATCTCACGAATTTTAGAGGCGATGGTGCCAAGGTCTTTAGTTCGGGCAAGATTGGCAAGTAGGATCGTGATGTCATTCTTTGTCTCCTCAGCTCGCGTCTGAAAACTCCAGTCCGTCTGAATCCACCAAGCTGAGACAGTGACGAAGATCAGTGACCAGAAGAGAGATGTCAATTTCTTTTGTTTCCAACGAGATGTGAGGAAACAGAAACCTGCGCCAAAAACGATGAGCGCCAGTGGTGTCATGTAATACAGAGTCGAAAGTCCGGCCACAGAATCCCGAACCGTCAACCGTAGCACGAGACCTAGAATTGTCAGAAAACCAATCAGCCAAGTCACCGCCGACACTAAAGGGCGTCGTTTGTTGGGCTTCAAGTGATTTGTCGGGTTCTCATTCATGATTCACTGCGAAGACCAGGTCCAGGACTTCTCTAAGAGAACGAATTTGCAGCACTCCCGAGTTGCATGCTCCCTTGGGGGTCAGATGCGCGGCATCAAGACCAGAATGACGAGCGCCGAGAACATCGTTTTCAAGATCGTCACCCACCATTAGAATTTCATCAGCTCTGCAAGAAGTGATCTT